>JAKBCB010000322.1 GCA_021808185.1 Pseudomonadota bacterium | reverse complement strand
CGGGCTCGTCGATCCGCCGCGCGGTGCCAAAGGCCATGACCGAGCGGTAATTGATCGAGTGGTTGAAGCCGGACCGCGCCATGACCAGCCCGTCCATATGCGTCACCGTCAGGCACACCGGCACCCCCTCGGCCTGCGCGCGCAGCATCCGGCTGGCGGAGGAGCCGTGCCAGAACAGGGTCTCCTCCTCGCGCCAGAACGCCGTCGGCGTGCAGTACGGCTGGCCATCGACCACGTAGGCGACGTGGCACAGCATGGCCGCGTCCAGGATCGGGTGGATGGTGGCGCGGTCGTAATGCGCGCGCTTGGGCATCCGCTTGACGCGGTTGCGCTCGTCGATGGCGTAGCTGTCCTCGCTCATGCGCTCCTCCGGCGGGCAAGGGAACAGCGTGCCGGGTCGGCGGCTAAAGCGCCAGCAGACCGCGCGCGGAGGTGACGGCGAAATACAGCATCAGCGCCCCGGTCAGCGCCTTGACGCCCACATCCCACCAGCGCCCGCCCGGCCCCGCGCGGCGGTGCAGCAGCACGACCGAGCCGGACCAGAGCACGCCCCAGGTCAAGGCCCCGACGATGACGGCGGCAGCCATGACCAGCAACGCGGCGGTGCCCTGGCGCGCCATCTCCGGCCGGCCGACGGCGGCAAGCCAGAACGCCACGTTCCACGGGCTGCTCAGCGCCATCGTGGCGCCCAGCAGGTAGCTGGCGCGGTGGCTGTCGAAGCGCGCGGGCGCGCCGGCCGCGGCCGGTGCCGCCCGCAGCGAACGCCACGCGCCGCGCAAGAACACGTAGGCCAGCGCCAGCAGCAGCGCGACCGACACGCCGCCCATCACGGCGCGCGTGGTGGGGCCAGTGAACAGCACCCCGACGCCGAGCGAAACCAGCACCGCCCACAGCGCGTCGCCGCTGCACGCGCCGAGCAGCAGGCCGAACCCCGCCCAGAACCCGCGCGCGAGGCAGCGGCGGGCGATCTCGGCATTGATCGGCCCCGGCGGCCACGCCACCGACCAGCCGAGCAGAAATCCGGTGCCGAGCAAGGGCAGCAACGGGGCTTCGAGCATCCTCCGGCGGCGCGGTTACGCCGCCTGCGACTGCGACTGCGACTGCGCCTGGGACTGCGCCTCCGCCAGCGGCCGCCAGTCGCGGAAGAACGCGGTGCCGATCTCGGCGGCCAGAAGGATCAGGTCGCGCTGCACGCCATCGAGGAAATGGTGCAGCCCATCGGCGATGATGCGGCCCACCGGACGGCCGAGGATCGCCGCGCGCAGTTCCTCCACCCGCTCCAGCGCCGCGACCGTGCCGCGCAGCCCGTAGCGGCTGCGCAACTGGCCGAGCAGCCACTCCATCTGCTCCACGCACAGCGCCACGCTGCGCGGGAACGCGGTGTCGGTGAGCAGGAAGGCCACCACATCCTCGGGCGTGAAGCCGGGCGGGGCGACGCGGCGGAATGCGTGGTAGCCGGCGGCGGCGCGGAGCACGGACCCCCATTGCGTCAGTTCCGTCACCCGCCGCTCCTCGTCCACCACCGCCGGCACCAGGATGTGATAGCGGATGTCGAGCAGCCGCGTGGTCTGGTCGGCGCGCTCGATCAGCCGGCCCAACTGGTAGAAGAACCAGCCCTGATCGCGAAAGAACGTGCCCTCGGTGATGCCGGTATGGGTCTGCACGCCCTCCTTCAGCAGCCGGCAGATATGGCTGAGCCGGTCGCCTTGCAGATCATCCGGCGCGATCGCCATCATGTCGCGGTGAAAGACATTGAGCTGCATCCACATCTCGGTGGAGATCAGGGGGCGCAGCTTGCGCGCGTTGGTGCGCGCGGCGTCCAGGCTGGCGGGAATGCTCGTCGGGTTGGCGGCATCGAGCAGGTAGAAATGCTTGACCTGCTCCGCGTCGATGGTGCGGCCCTGCTTGAAGTAGTTCTCCTCGTCGGCGTTGATGCGCACCAGCGCGAACCAGCTTTCCGCCTCGCGGCCCGGCGCCTCGAAATTCTGCGTCACGTCCACGAGGCGGGCGAGGTTCTCCACGCGCTCCAGATACCGCGCCATCCAGAACAGGCCCTCGGCATAGCGCGCCAGCAGCGGGGTTTCGCGCGTCATCTCAGGGCGCCCCGTCGTCGAGAACCCAGGTATCCTTCGATCCGCCGCCCTGCGAGGAATTGACCACCAGGCTACCCTCCTTCAACGCCACGCGCGTGAGTCCCCCCGGCAGCACCCAGGTCTGCCGCCCCGTCACCGCGAAGGGGCGCAGATCGAGATGGCGCGGGCGGATGCCCTGGTCGGTCAGCGTCGGCCCCACCGAAAGCGAGATCACCGGCTGGCTGATCCAGTTCGCCGGATCGGCGATCAGCGCCGCCCGCGCCGCCTCGATCTGCGCCTTGGTGGCGCGCGGACCGATGGTGATGCCGTAGCCGCCCGATTCCCCGACCGGCTTGACCACCAAGTTCTCCAGGTTCGCCAGCGTGTGGGCGAGGCCCCCGGGTTCGCGGCAGATATGCGTCTCGACGTTTTGCAGGATCGCGTCCTCGTCGAGGTAGTAGCGGATGATGCGCGGCATGTAGGCGTACACTGCCTTGTCGTCCGCGACCCCGGTGCCGACCGCGTTCGCCAGCGTCACGTTGCCGCGCCGCCACGCGCCGATCAGCCCCGGCACGCCGAGCATCGAATCCGGGCGGAACACGGTGGGATCGAGGAAGTCGTCGCCGATGCGGCGATAGATCGTGTGCACCGGGCGGCGCCCGCCGGTGGTGCGCATCCACACCCGGTCGTCCTCGACCATCAGATCGGCGCCCTCGACCAACGGCACGCCCATCTCACGCGAGAGGAACACATGCTCGAAATACGCCGAGTTGTAGATGCCGGGCGAGAGCAGCACGACCTGCGGATCGTCCACGCCCTCCGGCGCGATCTCCGTCATCGCCTCCAGCAGCCGGCGGCCGTAATCGTCCACCGGGCGCAGCCGGATGCCGGACATCAGATCGGGGAAGGCGCGCGACATCAGGTGGCGGTTCTCCACCACGTAGGACACGCCGGAGGGGGTGCGCGCGTTGTCCTCCAGCACCATGAAGCGGCCCTGCGCGTCGCGCACGATGTCGGTGCCGCAAATATGTACGTAGGTTCCGAAGCGAACCGGAAAGTCCTTCATTTCCGGGCGATAGTTGGCGTTGCCGAACACCAGGTCGGCGGGAATGATGCCGTCCTTCACCACGCGGGCGTCGTGGTAGATGTCGTGCAGGAAGGCATTCAGCGCCGCCACGCGCTGCTTCACCCCGGCTTCCAGCGTGCGCCATTCGTTGGCGGTGATGACGCGGGGGATGCAGTCGAACGGCAGGATACGGTCGATGGCGCTGGCTTCGGAATAGACCGTGAAGGTGATGCCGAGGTTGATGAGTTCGGTTTCGGCGGCCGCGGCGCGGGCGTGCAGCGCGTCCAGCCCGATGGTGGCGATGCGTGCCTGCACCGACCGCGCGGTGCCCTGGTCGTCCGCGCGCTGGCTCGTCAGTTCGCAGAAATACGGTCCGGGGGCGTAGTCGCGAAATGGGTCGGTCGGGCTGAACTGCATGGGGCCTCGGTCGGGTGGCGGAAGCGCGCTGGGGGCGAGCATAGCAGACCCTATGCGTTTGCAACCCCCTTCGGCGGTGCAACAGCGCCCTTGGCCGGCGCCGAGGCGTTGCCCTAAGCTCACGTCTCTGGCATCCACGGCCGGCGGCGCGGGCCTTAGGGCAGGAACGCGGGGCATCGCAGCCGCCCGGCAGCGTCGAAAGCGGTTGCAAATCCGCGCGTTCGCACGTTTACCTAGAGCAAAATCTCACTGGCTGGCCGACGTCTGGGCCGGCCGCCACCCTCGGCCCGGAGTCACCATATGCGTCCCCTGCTTTCGTCCCTCGTCGCCACCGCTCTGCTCGTCGGCACCGCGAGCCAGACGCTGGCGCAATCGGTCCCGTGCATGCGCTCGGCGGAAAAGGCCGCGTTCGACCTCGCCGGGCTGAAAAGCGAGTTGATGGTGATCGCGATCGATTGCCAGATGCAGGAGCGTTACAACGCCTTCGTCATGCGCTTCCGCCCCGACCTTCAGGGCAGCGAGAAGGGGTTGAACACCTATTTCGGCCGCACCGCCCACGGCAGCAGCCAGCGCGCGCATGACGACTACATCACCTCGCTGGCCAACGCGCAGTCGGACGAAGCGCTGACGCGCGGCACGCTGTTCTGCGCCGAGCACAGCCGCATGTTCGACGAGGTGCAGGCGCTGGGCAACAGCGGCGACCTGCTGAGCTATGCCTCGGCCAAGCCGCTGGTGCAGCCGATCGCGCTGGTGGAATGTCCGGCCGCGCCCGTCAAGAAGAAGAAGGACAAGACGGTCGCCACGAAGTAGCCACGGGCCGGGGCTGCGGCCGCAACCGCTCCCCGCGCGCGCCCAACAAAAAGGGCGGGCACCGTCGCCGGTGTCCGCCCTTCTTGCATCGCGCCCCGGCCAAGGCCGGGGCGCGCTAGCCAAGCTTACTTCAGCACGATCTCGACGCGGCGGTTCTGCGGCTCGCGCACGCCGGCGGCGGTCGGCACCAGCGGGTGCGAGTCGCCATAGGCCATCACGCCGATTTCCGACTTGGGCACGCCGTCGCGCACCAGTTCGGCCGCCACGGCGTCGGCACGACGCTGCGACAGCGTCATGTTGTAGGCGTGCGTGCCGGACAGGTCGGAATAGCCGGAGACTTCGATGCGCGTGACCTGCACCTTGGTGGCGTTCGACGCCGCCTCGGAGATGATCTGACGCGCACGGCCGCTCAGGTCAGCCTTGTCCCAGTCGAAGAACACCAGATAGGTGCGCGCCGGGGCCGGCGTCGGGGCGGCAACCGGGGCCGGAGCAGGCGCCGGCGGCGGCATCGGGGCCGGCGCGGTGCCAAACGCGTACCGCAGGCCGAGCAGGCCGGCATGGTTGTATTGCGGACCCAGCTTCGCGT
>JAKBCB010000321.1 GCA_021808185.1 Pseudomonadota bacterium | reverse complement strand
TGGCCGACCAAGTTTCATTCTGGACACGGTGCAACAGGTAGGTTTCGTCGAGTCGTTCGGCAAGGGAATAAACCATGCGCGCGAGGGCGAGTTGCGTCCGATCCGTGGCTGGCGCCGCGGCGTGCTGCCCTAGGCGATCCGCGATGACGTCCTCCGGTGGGATCACGATGATACGGCTGCCGTCTCCGACATCGACCTGAACCAGACGGGCGCGGTCCGCCTGCCCGTCGAACAACTGGCCGGAGACAAATTCGACGCCCATCCCGAGCGCTGGGTGGTAGAGCCCCCGGACGATATGGCCAGGCCGGTCCTCGCGAACAAACCCGCGCTGCAACAGGGCCGCCTCGACGGGTGCCGGATCGGCGGCGACGAGATCGAAATCGCCGGACACGTAGCGGCCGGTTGTCCAGAGTTCCACTGCCGCGCCGCCGACCAGGATCGGAGGAGGGTGTCCGGTCCGTGCGACCGCTTCGATGGCCTCCGCGAGAATCCTCAACGCCGCGAGGAACTCCGGTGGAAACCCCGAAACCGCGTCGCTGCCCCCCATCAGTCCGCCGCCGCCGCGTATTCCTCGGGTGCGGCACAGGTACAGACCAGATTGCGGTCGCCGTACACGTTGTCCACGCGCTTGACCGGCGGCCAGTATTTCGCCGCCGCGATCCAGGGCAGTGGGAACGCCGCCTGCTCGCGCGAATAGCGGTGCGGCCACGCGTCGGCGGCGATCTCGGCGGCGGTGTGCGGGGCGTTTTTCAGCGGATTGTCGGCGCGATCCAGCTTGCCGGCGGCGATGTCGCGGATCTCGCCCGCGATGGCCAGCATCGTCTCGCAGAACCGGTCCAGTTCGTCCTTCGGTTCGCTCTCGGTGGGTTCGATCATCAGCGTGCCCGGCACCGGCCAGGACATGGTGGGCGCGTGGAAGCCGAAATCCTGCAACCGCTTGGCGATGTCTTCCACCTGCACGCCGCTGGTCGCGGCGAAGCCCCGGCAATCGACGATGCATTCATGCGCGACGAGGCCGTTGGCGCCGCGATACAGCACCGGGAACGCCGGGCCGAGCCGGGCGGCGATGTAGTTGGCGCTCAGGATCGCGACTTCCGTCGCGCGCCGCAGCCCGTCCGATCCCATCAGCCGGATATACGCATAGGAAATCGCGAGAATGAGCGCGCTGCCGAACGGCGCCGCCGCGACCGGGCCGACACCGCGGCCGGGCAGGAACGGTGCCAAATGCGCCGCGACGCAGACCGGCCCCACGCCCGGCCCGCCGCCGCCATGCGGGATGCAGAATGTCTTGTGCAGGTTGAGGTGACACACATCGGCGCCGATCGCGCCCGGGCTGGTCAGGCCGACCTGCGCGTTCATGTTGGCGCCGTCCATGTAAACCTGCCCGCCATTGGCATGGACGATGTCGCAAATCTCCTTGATTGCGGCTTCGAACACGCCATGCGTGCTGGGATACGTCACCATCAGCGCCGCGAGATTGGCGGCGTGCTGTTCGGCATTGGCGCGCAGGTCGGGGACGGAAATGTTGCCATCGGCATCGCAGGCGACGACGACGACGCGCAGGCCCGCCATCGCGGCACTCGCCGGATTCGTGCCGTGCGCGCTGGAGGGGATCAGCACCACGTCGCGCCCCGCCTCGCCGCGGGCTGCGTGATAGGCGCGGATGGCCAGCAGGCCGGAATACTCGCCCTGGCTGCCGGCGTTGGGTTGCAGCGACACCTCGGCAAAGCCGGTGAGCTGCGCGAGCCACTTGCCCAGCCGCGCGATCAGCTCCCGCGAGCCGGCGGTCTGCTCCTCCGGAGCGAAGGGGTGAATGTCCGCGAAGGCGGGCCAGGTGATCGGCATCATTTCCGCCGTGCCGTTCAGCTTCATCGTGCAGGAGCCGAGCGGGATCATCGAGCGGTTCAGGGCCACGTCGCGATCCTCCAGCCGCTTGAGGTAGCGCAGCATGGCGTGCTCGCCACGGTTCTGGTGGAACACGGCGGCTTGCAGGAAGGCCGAGGTCCGGCGCAGCGGGTCGGGGATGCCACCCACGGCCTCGCCGGCCGGCGCGCCGAGCACCGCGCACAGCGCGTCAAGTTGCTCGCGCGTGATCGTCTCGTCGAGCGCGATGCCGATGCCGGTTGCGTCGATGCGCAGCAGGTTGAAGCCGGCGGCCAGCGCCCCGGCCATCAGCGCGTCGGCGCGCGCGCCGGCTTCGATCGCGATGGTGTCGAAGAACGTGTCGTGGCGCAGGGCCAGCCCCGCGCGCTTGGCCGTCCACGCGAGCAGGCGCGCCATGAGGTTGACGCGGCGGGCGATGCGCGTCAGCCCCTCCGGTCCGTGCCAGACGGCGTAGAACCCGGCCATGTTCGCCAGCAGCACCTGGGCGGTGCAGATGTTCGATGTGGCCTTCTCGCGCCGGATGTGCTGCTCGCGCGTTTGCAGCGCCAGACGCAGCGCGGGCGCGCCGGCGGCGTCGATGCTGAGGCCCACGAGGCGGCCGGGCATCGCGCGCTTGTAGGCGTCGCGCGTCGCAAGGAAGGCCGCGTGCGGGCCGCCGAAACCCATCGGCACGCCGAAACGCTGCGCCGAGCCCACCACGATGTCCGCCCCCATGTCGCCGGGCGGGGTGAGCAGCACGCAGGCCAGCAGGTCGGTGGCGACGATGGCGATGGCCCCGGCCGCGTGCGCCGCGGCGATTTCCGCGCGCAGATCGCGGATGGCGCCCGTGGTGCCGGGATATTGCAGCACCACGGCGAACAGCCTGTGCGCCGCGATCGCCTGGGTATCGCCGGGCGCGATGTCGGCGAGAGAGAAGCCGAGCGGTGCCGCCCGCGTGGCCAGCACGGCGCGGGTTTGCGGGTGCAGGTCGGTGGCGAGGACCACCACATCGCTTTTCGCCTTGGCGATGGCGTGCGCCATGTGCACGGCCTCGGCGGCGGCGGTGGCCTCGTCGAGCAACGAGGCGTTGGCGATCTCCATCCCGGTCAGGTCGCAGACCGTGGTCTGGAACGTCAGCAGCGCCTCCAGCCGGCCTTGCGCGAGTTCGGCCTGGTACGGCGTGTAGGCCGTGTACCAGCCGGGGTTCTCCAGCACGTTGCGCTGGATCACCGGCGGCGTGTGGGTGCCGTAATAGCCGCGCCCGATCAGCGAGGTCTTGCGGACATTGCGGCCGGCGAGTTCGCCCAGTTCGGCCAGCACGCCGGCTTCGTCCACCGGCGGCGGCACCTCCTCCGGCGCGGCGCGGATCGCGGCGGGCACGGCGCGGTCCACGAGGTCGGACAGCGACGTCGCCCCGACCACCGCGAGCATGGCGGCGATCTCCGCCTCGTTCGGGCCGATATGGCGGGCGATGAAGCCGTCGCGCGCTTCGAGTGCGGCAAGCTCCGACAGGTCGGACATCATGCGCTCTCCGCCAGCAACGCCGCGTAGGCGGCCTCGTCGAGCAGCTTGTCGAATTCGGATGGGTCGGCGGGGACGAGCCGGAACAGCCACCCCTCGCCGGCGGGGTCGCGGTTGATCAGCGCCGGATCGCCCGCCAGCGCCGCGTTGGCCTCGCTGACGCGGCCGGAGAGCGGGGTGTACACGTCCGATGCCGCCTTGACGCTCTCGACCACGGCGCAGTCCTCGCCGGCGGCCACCTCGCGCCCGGCTTCGGGGAGTTCGACGAACACGATGTCGCCGAGGGCGGATTGCGCGTGCTCGGTGATGCCGACGGTGGCGGTGCCGGCGTCCAGGCGCACCCATTCATGTTCGCGGGTGAAACGGGTCTAGGACATGGTGCGGGTTCCTCAGCGTGCGTAGCGGTGCGGGACGAAGGGCAGGGGGGCGACGCGGGCGGCGATGGGCTTGCCGCGCAGCATCAATGTCAGCGGCGTGCCGTCGGCGGCGAAGGCGGGTTGCACGAAGGCCATGGCGATGGGGGCGTCGAGCGTGGGGGCGAAGGTGCCGGAACTGACAAGCCCGACCGTTGCCCCGTCCTCGGACAGCACCGAGACCCCGGCGCGGACGGGCGCGCGGCCTTCCGGCAGCAGGCCGACGCGGACGCGCGGCGGGCTGTTGTCGAGCTGGTCCCGCACGGTCGCGGCACCCGGGAAATCCCACGCCATGCGGCGGCGCTTGCCGATGGCCCAGGACAGGCCGGCCTCGACCGGGGTGGTGAATTCGTCGAGATCCTGGCCATACAGCGGCAACCCCGCCTCCAGCCGCAGGCTGTCGCGGGCGCCGAGGCCGGCGGGCGCCACCTCGGGCTGGTCGAGCAGCAGGCGGGCGAGTTTTTCCGCCGAGTCGGCGGGGACGGAGAGTTCGAACCCGTCCTCACCCGTGTAGCCGGAGCGGCTGGCGAGAACCTCGATGCCGGCGACGCGGATGGGGGCGACGGCCATGAACGAGAGCGCCGCCGCTTCCGGCGCGAGGCGGGACAGCGCCTGGGCGGCCAGCGGCCCTTGCAACGCCAGCAGCGCGCGTTCGGGGTGGCGTTCCAGTCGCGCGCCCGCTGGCAGGGCCGCTTCGACGTGGGCGAAGTCGTGCGCGGCGCGGCTCGCGTTGACCACCAGGAACAGCCGGTCGCCGAGATTGGCGACCATGAAATCGTCGAGAATGCCGCCGCGTTCGTTCGTCAGCAGCGAGTACCGCTGCCGGCCGGGCCGCAGACCGATCAGGTCGCCGAGCGCGATCCCCTCCAGGGCGCGCGCGGCGTCGGGGCCGCGCAGGCTCGCTTGACCCATGTGGGAGACATCGAACAGGGCGGCGCGGTCACGGCATTGGCGGTGTTCGGCCAGGATGCCGGCCGGGTATTGCACCGGCAGGCTCCATCCGGCGAACGGCACCATGCGCGCGCCGAGGCTTGCGTGCAGCGCGGCAAGCGGCGTGGCTTGCGTCGTTGGGGGGGATTCATCGGGCACGGGCGAACTCCGCTGGGAGGGTTCGTCGGCGTGCTGCCGACAGCCCAAGCCGCATCCGCGCCCAGTGCGCGACGTGCAGCCCGGGCCCCCCTCTGTCGCGGAACC
>JAKBCB010000320.1 GCA_021808185.1 Pseudomonadota bacterium | reverse complement strand
GGGGCTCCTTCGGCGGCTTACTTGATCTTGGCTTCCTTGAACACGACGTGCTTGCGGGCGACGGGGTCGTACTTCTTGAACTCCATCTTGCCCGTCTGCGCGCGCGCATTCTTCTTCGTGACGTAGAAATACCCCGTCTCGGCGGTGGAGACGAGTTTGATCTGAACGGTGTTGGTCTTGGCCATCGGAAATCCCTCGGGAAGGGCGCGCTAATTGCGCATTGCGGGCGGGGCCGTCAAGTCTTGCGTCCGGGCCATGCGCGGCGGCGGCGGCGGACCCATCAGGGCAGCACCATACGCACCGGGATCATGCACCAATTGGTTGGCCGCGAACAGGTCGAGGTCGCGGCCCTCGGCGGCCGGGCAGGCGTTGCGAATCTCCAGCATTTCCGCCGGTGGCAGCGGCGCGCGGGCGATGCGGTGGCGGCTCAGCGCCTGCGCCATCGGCTGCTCGCCATGCGACAGGGCGGATAATTGCCGCCGCAGCGCGCCCTCGCCCTCGCTTGTGCAGACCTGCGGCAAAACGCCGAGCCCCTGGATCGGCCAGCCAAACGGCGCGAGCACGCGACTCCAGGTGATGTACAGCTCGCCGCCATCGGGCAGCGGGGCGATGGTCTGCACCAGCCCCTTGCCCAGCGTGGCGCTGCCGACGACCACGGCGCGGTGCTGGTCCGCCAGCGCGGCCGCCAGGATTTCGGCGGCGGAGGCGGAGCGGCCGTCCACCAGCACGATCACCGGCAGGCCGCCCGAAAGGTCGGTGCCGTCGGCCATGAAACTGTGCGCCGCCGCCGGATCGCGCCCGGCGGTGGCGGCGACGAGGCCGTGCGGCAGCAGGATTTCCGCCGCCGCCACCGCCTCGCGCAGCAATCCGCCGCGATTGCCGCGCAGGTCCAGCACCACGCCGCGCGGCGTATGCGCGCCTGCCAGCCCGCTCACCAGCGCCTGCGCCAGCCTCGCCGCCGTGTCGCCGGAGAAGGCGCTGACGTGCAAAATCAGCATATCCCCGGCCCGCTCGCCGGTGACGGTGCGCGGCAGGATCAGCGCGCGGACCAGTTCCACCTCGCGGGTGCGCCCGTCGCGCCCGCGAATCGACAGCGAGACCGCAGTACCCTCCGGCCCCGTCACCGAGGCGGTCACGTCGGCCAGCTCCGCGCCGCGCGTCTCCTCGCCATCCACGGCGAGCAGCCGGTCGCCGGGGCGGATGCCGGCGCGCGCCGCCGGGCTGTCCTCCTGCACCAGTTGCACCACGAAGCCGCCGCCGCGGGCGGCCAGTTGCGCGCCGATACCGCCCTGGCCGCTGCGGCGGATGCGCTCGGCCTGCGCCTCCGCCGGGGGGGCGTAGCGCGAGTACGGGTCCAGGTGGTTGAACAGCTCGTCGAACAGGGTGCCGAGCACCCCCTGCGTGCCGGCCGCGCGCACCTGGTCCGAGGCGTCCCAGCCGGCGCGCGCCATCTGCGCCGCCGCCTCGCCCCAGCCATGCGCGTCCTCGGCCGGCGGCGGCACGCGTGCCAGCAGCACGCGGCCGGGAGCGACCAGCCGCAGCGTGCCTTCCTTGAGTTCGGGTTGCAGGCGCGGGTCCAGCGTGGTCAGGCCGCGCAGCGCCCACATGGTCATGTCCTGGAACGCCACCGCCTCCAGCGTGCGCGGCGCCATGAACTCGAAGGCGGCGCCCAGCACCTCGCCCACCAGCCGCTGGTCGAAGGCGCGCGCGCCGGCGAACGGCTCCGCCCGCGCCCCGGCGGAGGCCAGCATGGGCACCAGAGCGAACAGCAGGAAAAGGATGGCCGGGTTCACCGCGGGCGTCCACGCCCCCCTGTTTTGCGGAATGGTTTCGCCTGGCCGGTCGGGCGGGGGCCGCCGCCGGCCGGGATGCCCTGCATGATATGGAACACGAGCCCGCCCGTCACCGGGCTTGCCTCGGCCAGCCGCACCTCGACCTCCTGCGCCAGCCGGAAGCTCAGGCGGGTGCGTCGGCCGTTCAGGCTCGCGGTGGCTTCGTCGTGCATCCAGAAATCATCGGGCAGCGAGGAGACGGGCACGAGGCCGCTGGCCCCGTTCACGGCAACAGTGATGAACAGCCCGAACCGGGTCACACCGGAAATGCGCGCCGCGAACACCGCGCCCACCTTGTCGGCCATGAACGCCGCGAGGTAGCGGTCGATGGCGTCGCGTTCGGCCAGCGCCGCGCGCCGCTCGGTCGCGGTGATGTGTTCGGCGGTGTCGGGGAAGCGCGCCGCCTCCGCCTCCATCAGCCCCCCCGGCCCCAGCTTCAGCCCCGCGATCAGGGCGCGATGCACCAGCAGGTCCGCGTAGCGGCGGATCGGCGAGGTGAAATGCGCGTAGCGGGCGAGCGAGAGGCCGAAATGGCCGATATTCTCCGGCGCGTATGCCGCCTGCGACTGGCTGCGCAGCATCACCTCGTTGATGAGCGGGGCTTCCTCCGTGCCTGCGACTTTCTTCAGCACCCGGTCCAGGTCGCGCGGATGGATCTGGTTGCCGGGCGGCAGCGCGATGTCGAAGCCGTGCAGGAATCCCCGCAGCGTCTCCAGCTTTTCGTCCGAGGGCGGAGCGTGGACGCGATACATGCAGGGCCGGTGCAGCCGCTCCAACTCCTCGGCGGCGCAGACATTGGCCAGCACCATGAATTCCTCGATCAGCCGATGGCTGTCGAGCCTGGGGCGCGGCTGCACGGAGGCGACCTTTCCGGACGCGTCCAGCACCACTTTTCGTTCCGGCAGATCGAGATCGAGCGTGCCCCGCTCGGTGCGCGCGGCGAGCAGCGCGCGGAACGCGGCATAGAGCGTGCGGATGGGCAGCGGCGACTCGGTCCCCGCGTCGTGCGCTTCCTGCACCTGCTCGTAGGTCAGGCGGGCGGCGGAGCGCATCAGGCCGCGCCCGAACTGGTGCGAGACCTTTCGGCCGCCCGCGTCGATCTTCATGCGCACGAACAGGCAGCCGCGATCCTCGTTCGGCCGCAGGCTGCACCAGCCGTTCGATAGCGCCTCCGGCAGCATCGGCACGACGCGGTCGGGGAAGTAGCAGGAATTGCCGCGCGTCCAGGCGCTGCGGTCCAGCGCCGAGTCGGGGCGGACGTAGTGCGACACGTCGGCGATGGCGACCACGAGCAGGAAGCCGTCGCCGTCCGGCTCGGCATACACCGCGTCGTCGAAGTCGCGCGCGTCCTCGCCGTCGATCGTCACGAGCGCGATGTCGCGCAAATCCGTCCGGCCGCGCACCGTCACCGCCCGCGCGCGCTCGGCCTCGGCCACAGCCGCCTCGGGGAATGCCGTGGGGATGTCGTGGGTGTGGATGACGACGAGGCTGACCGAGCGCGCGTCGCCCATGTTACCCAGCCGCTCGATGATCCGCGCGGGTTTCAGCCCGTAGCCGGCGGAGGGCAGGGGAGCGGCCAGCACGATCTCGCCGGCCTCGGCACCCGCCTCCTCGCCGGGTGGGACGACCCATTCGGCCTTGGATTTCTTGTCCGTCGGCTCGATCCGCCCGCCGCCGCCCGCGCGGTTGGGGCGAAAGACGCCGAGCACGCGGCCTGGGGCGTCGGTCAGGCGCTTGAGCGTGCGGCCCTCGTATTTGCCGGGGGCGATCTGGCGCAGCCGCGCCACCACGCGCTCGCCCGGCGCCAACGCCGGGCGGCCCTTGGGTTCGGCGGCCATGAACACGGTGGGCGGCGGGCCTTCGCCCTGCCAGCCCACGGGGCGGGCCACTGCATCGCCGTCCGGGTCGGTGCCGGTGACTTGCACCACCATCGATTCCGGCAGGCTTCCGGCGGCGCGGAAGCGGCGATGCCCGGCGGGGGCGATCTCGCCTTCGGCCGCGATCTCTTTCAGCAGCCCGCGCAGCGCGACGCGGTGCTCCGGCCCCAGGCCGAAGGCGCGCGCGACCTCGCGCTTGCCGACGCGACCGGATTGGTCGCGGACGAATTTGCGAATCTCGTCCCGGCTGGGCAGCCCGCGCGGCCCGACCTCGGGCGGCGGTTTCCGCGCCACGTCAGCCGGTCGCCTTGCGCGGGGCGGCTTTCGTACCCTGCTTCTTGGCCGCCGGTTTCTTTTTGGCCGCCGGTTTCGCCTTGGCCGGGGCCGCCGCTTTCGCGGGCGCCGGCTTGGCTCCAGTCTTTGCCGGTGCCGTCTTCGCGGAAGCGGTCTTGGCCGGGGCCTTGCCCTTGGCGCCACGCCGGCCCTTCGGCTTCAGGGCCTTGCCCTTGCCGGCCAGCAATTCCACCGCCTGGGCGATGGTCATGTCATCCATCGTCACGTCGCGCGGCAGGTTCGCCACGATGTTGCCGTGCTGCACATACGGCCCGAACCGGCCCTTGCGCACCAGCACCGGCTCCTTGTCCGCCGGATGCGGCCCGAGCGTGCGCACCGAGGCCAGTTTCTGCGCCAGCACGTCCACCGCGCGGTTCAGCCCGACGGTGAGCAGGTCGTCGTCCTTGTCCAGCGACGCGAACACCCCGCCCATCTTCACATATGGCCCGAAGCGGCCCAGCCCGGCCTCGATCGGCTCCTTGGTTTCGGGATGGATGCCGATGATGCGCGGCAGCGAGAGCAGGCCGAGTGCCTGTTCCAGCGTGATGCTCTCGCCGTCCACGCCCTTGGGCAGCGAGGTGCGGCGCGGCTTGCGCTTGCTGTCCTTCTCCTGCTCGCCCTGCTGCACGTACAGGCCATATGGCCCGCGCCGCACGGTGATTTCCTCGCCCGTGTCGGGGTGGTGGCCGAGCGAGCGCATCCCCTCCTTCAGCGTCTCGCCGGTGTCGTCGCCCGAGTCGATGGCGAGGCGGCGGGTGTACTGGCACGCCGGATAATTCGAGCAGCCGATGAAGGCGCCGTGCCGGCCGAGCTTCAGCCCCAGCCGGCCGTTGCCGCAGGCGGCACACACGCGCGGATCGGTGCCGTCCTCGCGGGCGGGGAAGAAGTGCGGGCCGAGATCCTGGTCCAGCGCCTCGATCACGTCGCTGATCTTCAGATCCCGCGTCTGATCG
>JAKBCB010000319.1 GCA_021808185.1 Pseudomonadota bacterium | reverse complement strand
CTGTTCCTGCTCGGCAACCACGACTTCAAACTCGCCCGCGCGCTCGCCGGCCGCCCGGTGCGGGTGGACGGCGCGCTGGCCACGACCCTCGCCGAACTCGACGACCCGCTGCGCGAGCGCGCGGCGCGGGAAATCGCCCGCGCGCCGGGCTGGCTGCGGCACGGGCGGCGCGTGTTCGTGCATGGCGGCTTCCATACCGCGATGCTGGAGGAAACCCCGCCGCCGCTGCCGACCGGCCGCGCCGAGGGGGTGATGGCGCGCGCGCTGTATGGCGAGCCGACCGGGCGCATCCAGCCGGACGGCTTCCCCGAGCGCAGCCTGCGCTGGGTGGACCGCGTGCCCGCCGGCTTCACGGTGTATTGCGGGCACGACCGCCGCTCCTCGGACGGGCGGCCCTATGTGCGCCGTGGCGCCGCGGGCGGGGTGGCCGTATTCCTCGACACCGGCGCGGGCAAGGGCGGCCACCTGTCCTGGATCGACCTGCCGGCCGAGGAGCGCTGAGACGATGCGTCGATGGGTCTTCGCCGCCGTGGCGGCACTCTGGCCGTGGGCGGGTGGCGCCTTGGCCGCGGCACCGTGCAACCCCTGTCAGATCGACGGCGGCGTGTATCACGTCACGGTGCCGCCGGACTGGGACGGGCGGAGCAAGCTGCGCTTGTTCCTGTATCTGCACGGCTGGCGCCAGCACGGCACCGACGCCACCGGCGACCCCAACATCGCGGGCGTGGCCAACCGCCTGGGCTTCCTGCTCGTCGCCCCGGACGGGGCGGAGGGACCGCACGGCACCGGCTGGAGCCATGTCGGCTCGCCGGACACGGTGCGCGACGACCGCGCCTTCCTGCGCGCGGTGCTGGCCGATGCCGAGCATCGCTGGCCGATCGACATGGAAGCGGTGGTGGCGGGCGGCTTCTCGCAGGGTGCCTCGATGGTGTGGGATCTGGCCTGCTACGAGGCGCCGTATTTCACCGCGTTCATCCCCTTCGCCGGCGGCTTCTGGCAACCGCTGCCGGTCGCCTGCGCGTCCGGCCCGGTGGCGCTGCGGCACACGCACGGGCTGCACGACCACATGGTGCCGATCACCGGCCGCGCGATCCTCGGCGGGGCGTTCCGCCAGGGCGATATTTTCGAAGGACTGCAACGCTTCCGCGCCGAGGACCGCTGCGAGGCGGAGCCGGACCGGGTCAGCGAGGACGCCGACCTGACATGCAGCCGCTGGACGCAATGCGACGCGGTGGGCGAAGTGGCGCTGTGCCTGCACGACGGCGACCACAGCATGGTGGCGCCATGGCTTGCCGCAAGCCTGCGCTGGGCGATCGGCGCGCGGTCCTTGCCGGCCAGGGCCGCGCCGTAGGGGCTACCCTCAGCGCCCCATGCGCTCGCGCGGGACCGCCATGATGGTCTGCTGGCCGACCGCGCAGCAGGTGCCGTGGCCGGCCGCGTCGATCGCGTCCACCTCCATGCGCGTCACCAGCAGCGTGCGGCCGGAGCGGACGACGTGGCCGGCGGCGACGATGGCCACACCTCGGCCGGGGGCGAGGAAATTGATCTTGTACTCGACGCTGAGCACCTCCATCCCCGCCTCGCACAGCGTCATCGCGGCAAGCCCTCCGGCCACGTCCGCGGCCATGCCCACCACGCCGCCGTGGAAGAAGCCGTGATGCTGGGTAATCGTTTCCGCATACGGCACGCGGATGCGGCAATGCCCGGGCTCGACCAGCACCAGTTCGGCGCCGATCAGCCGCAGCGCGCCCTGGTCGGCGAAGCTGCGCCGCACATCCTGGGCGAAGGTCGGGTTCGGCGCGGATTTCATCGCGGTGAGTCCTCTCCCGGCAGAAAGAAGCTGCCCTGCATCATCTCGACCCCCTGGCCGCCGACATGGGTGGAGACCACGCCGCCACCGCGCTTGACGGCGCGGGTGTGCAGCAGGCTGGGCCGGCCCATGTCCTCGCCCTGGCCGATGCGGGCCGCGAACTCCAGATCGGCCTCGGGCCGCAGCGCCGCGAGGAACGCCGCCAGCGCCACGGCGGCGCTGCCGGTCGCCGGGTCCTCGACGATGCCGCCGACGGGGAAGAACATGCGGGCGTGCAGATCGTGCGCGGCGTCGGCGCCGTCCTTTGTATAGACAAAAATTCCGACCGTTTGCGTGGCCGCCAGCAGGGCGCCCAGTCGTCCGGCGTCCGGGCGCGCATCGCGCAGGGCGGCGCGGGTGGCGAGTTCGGCGAACAGGAACGCGGCGCCCACCGAACCCACCGTCGGCGGGTGCGTGCCGGTCCGCAGGTCCGCGGGCGCGAGGCCGAGGCTCGCCGCCACCTCGGCCGCATCGGCATCGCCGCCGCGCGCGAAGGATCTGGGGGCGGTCAGCTCGGCGCCCGCCGGAGAGATCTCCATCGCCACGAGGCCGGCGGCTTCCTCGAACAGCAGCCGCGCGGGCCTGGGTGCCGCGCGGCTTGCCAGCACCAGCGCGGTGCCGACATTCGGATGGCCGGCGAACGGCATCTCGAACACGGGCGTGAAAATGCGCACATGCGCGGTATTGGCCGGGTCCGCTGGCGGCAGCACGAAGGTGGTTTCGGAGTAGTTGAACTCGCGCGCCAGGGCCTGCATCTGCGCGGTCGTCAGGCCCATGGCGTCGAGCACCACAGCGAGCGGGTTGCCGCCGAAAGCACGGTCGGTGAACACGTCGATGGTCACGTAGCGGCGTTGCATCGGGCCCTCCTGCCGCCGGACTGTGCGCCCGCCGGGTGCGGGTGCGTCAAGCGTGGCGAGCGGGCGCGTGGGCGATGGCGCCGTGGCGGTTCAGGCCTGCGTGCCGTCGCCGGTGTCCACTGCCGGCGGCGGTGTCGGCGCGGCATCGGCCCAGGCGGACGCGACGGTCTGCCCCCGCCGCGCGCTGCTGGCGTCGGGGCCGGCGCTGGCCCACGCCGGGGCCCCGAACAGCGGAATAGACGCGACGAGAGCCGCAGCGACGAAAAAGGGAATGCGCATGACGTCTCTCCTGATGGTCATCGACAAGGCAAAGCCGGCAACCGCCGGCTTTCACGCGCATCATAATAAGCGACGTTATCATCAGGAACGCGCGGTATCGCGACCCGGCCATGCCGCCAGGGCGGGGACGCGCGCGCGGACGTGATGTGGGCGGGACAAGTGCCACGAACGATGGCAATGTACCGGTGCAACCACCAAACCCGGACCCGTCTTGCGCCAGCTTCTGCTCCTGCGCCACGCCAAATCGGCGTGGAACGACCCCACGTTGTCCGACCACGGTCGCCCGCTGAATGCGCGCGGCCGCGCGGATGCCAGCGCGATGCGCCAGGCGATGCTGGGGCTGGCGCTGTCGCCGGACGTGGTCCTCGTCTCCTCCGCCCGCCGCACATTGCAGACGCTGGAGGCGCTGGAGCCGTGGGAGGAGACGCCGCTGATCGAGCCGATGGATGCGCTGTACCTCGCCACCGCGCCGGAACTGCTGAAGGTGCTGAACGGAGTCGCCGAGACGGCGCGCAGCGTCATGCTGATCGGCCATAACCCAGGCCTGCACGAACTCGCGGTGCTGCTGACCGGCAGCGCGCGCGATCCGGCGGATGCGCGGCGGCTGGCCGAGAGCTACCCGACGGGCGCGCTCGCCGAGTTTTCCGTGCCCGGACCGTGGCGCACGCTGGCGGCGGGCGGGGCGCGGCTGCACCGCTTCCTCTGCCCGCGCGACCTGCCGCAACTGGCGATCTGAGCGCACGCGTGGACGAGCCCGGCTGCGTCCTCGACCTGACCCTCGACCCCGTCGATCTGCCGCGCCTGTCGCGGGTGCCGGCGCTGGCCGCGCTCCGCGCGGGGCGGGCGCGGGCCACCTCCGTCGAGATGATCTGGCACGACACGCCGGAGGGGGCGCTCGCCGCGGCTGGCCTGTCGCTGTGCGAGCGGCGTGTCGGGCGCGAACGGCTGTGGCGGCTGGAGCGGTTGCGCGGCACGCCGGAATTCCCGTGGCCGCCCGGCGCCCCGGCACCGCTGGTGGCCGAGGCCGCGGCCCTGGCCGATCTCGGCGCCGACCTGCCGACGCCGCTGCTGCCGGTCGCGGCGCTGTCGGGACAGTTGCGTACCCTGCCGCTGACGGCGCCCGGACCGCTGGGGCTGGCGTTGCTGGCCGGGACGCTGCGCGCGGTGACGGGCGAGCGGGCGGTGTGCCGGGTGATCCTGTCGGGCGCGCCCGATCAGGTGGGTCCGCTGCTGCTGGCGCTCGGCGCGGCGGTGAGCCTGTCGGTGCCCGCCGGCTCGCTGGCGGCGGAGGCGGGTGCCGTGGCCGGGCGTGTCCCACCCCCGCGCGCGCTGGGCGCGCCGGTATTGCCGGTGCAGGCCACGGTCGCGGACGCATTCGCGAGGGTGGCCGGGCATCTGGTCGGCGTCGTGCTGCACTGGGCGCCGCTCGCGCGCGCGGATGGGCCGAGCGAGGCGGTGCACCAGATACGGGTGGCGCTGCGCCGCCTGCGCTCGGCGATCTCGCTGTTCCGCCGCGCCGTCGGCGGGCCGGCGCTGGACGCGGCAAACGCGGATCTGCGGGCGCTGTCACGCGTGCTCGGCCCGGCGCGGGACTGGGACGTGTTCCGCGACGGCACGGCGCGCGACGTGCAGGCGGCATTCCCCGACGAACGCGCCATCGCTCGCCTGCTGACGGCAGCCGAGCGGCGGCGGCTGGCCGCCTACGCGGCGCTGCGGACCTATCTCGACGGCCCCGCGTTCCGGCTGCTCGGACTGCGGCTGGCGCTGCTGCTGGCCGCGCGGCCTTGGGACCAACCGGCGGAGACGGAGGCGGAGGCGGACACCGCGAAGCGGGCCGAGGCGCAGGCGACGCCGCTGGCCGCGTTTGCCGCGCACATGCTGCACCGCCGGCTGGCGCGCGTGCTCGACGCCGGGGACGATTTCGCGGCGCTGCCGACCGAGGCGGTGCACGCGGTCCGCATCCAGGGCAAGCGGCTGCGCTACGCGGCGGAATTCTTCGCGCCCCTGTTCCCGCGCAAGGAAACGCGCCGCT
>JAKBCB010000318.1 GCA_021808185.1 Pseudomonadota bacterium | reverse complement strand
GGACATTGCCGCCGGGCAGGAACACGGCGGCCGAGGTCAGCCATTCCTGTTCGAACATCGGGCGCACGGTTTCGATGGTGGCGCTGATGCGCGGCACCACATGCACCCCGCGCGCGGCATAGCCGATGGCGAAGTCGAGCACATCGGCCAGTTCCCACGTCCCCCAGTCGCGCAGCATCAGGCACCAGGCGTCGAACGCGCCCGGCACCGTGGCCGGCAGCAGCCCGGTGCCGGGCACCATGTCCAGCCCGAGGGCGGCGAATTTCGCGGGCGTGGCCGCATCTGGGGAGACGCCCTGGCCGCAGATCACATGCTGCCGGCCGCTGACGGCATCGTGGACGATGATCGGCGCGTCGCCGCCGGGGCCGTTCAGATGCGGCTCGGCCACCTGCAAGACGAAGCCGGCGGCGGCGGCGGCGTCGAAAGCGTTGCCGCCGCGCTCCAGCACCGCCATCGCGGTCTGGCTCGCGATCCAGTGGGTGCTGGCGGCGACGCCGAAGGTGCCGGCGATCTCGGGACGGGTGGTGAACATGCGTGTGCCCTCTGCCCGGCCGGGATGGGACATCGGCGGCCGTGCGTCAATCACCGCGCAACATTTGGGCCGCACCTTGGCCGGGAAACCATTGCGCAAAACGCCGATGATGCTGGATGAGACCGACACACGACTGGCCGATGCCGCGGCACTGGAGGCCGCCGGCCACATTGCCGAGGCGCGGCTGGCATACCTCGCGATGCTGGCCTTCGTTCCCGACCATCCGGGGGCGCTGACCCATCTCGGCGCGCTGCTGTTCCGCTCCGGCTATCGCACCGCCGCCCGCAGCGCCTTCGCCCGCGTTGCCGCCATGCACCCCGACCGGCCGGAGGGGCATGTCAAGCTCGCGCACCTGCTGCGCGAGGACGGCGACCTGGACGCCGCGAGCCTCCACTACGCCGCCGCCCTGCGCGCCGCCCCCGATCTGGCGGAGGCGCATCAGGGCCTCGGCAATGTCAGCTTCGACCAGGGCGACACCGACCGCGCCGAGCATCACTGGCACCTCGGCTACCGCGACCATGTCTTCACCACATGGCCGTATCGCGGGCAGGGGGCGCCGGTGCGCGTGCTGCTTCTGGCATCGGTGCGCGGTGGCAACATCCAGGCGCTGCCGCTGCTCGACCAGGGCGTCTTTGCCGTCACCACCGTCGCGATGGAGTTCTTCTCGCCCTCGCAACCGCTGCCGCCGCATGACGTGGTGTTCAACGCCATCGGCGACGCCGACCTCTGCCGCCCGGCCTTGCTGGCGGCGACGGCGCTGCTGGCCCGCAGCAGCGCCCCGGTGGTGAACGCGCCTTCGGCGGTGCTGCCGACCGGGCGAGCGGAGAACGCGCGACGGCTGGCGGCGATCCCCGGCCTGATCGTCCCGCGCACGCAAACCCTCGCGCGCGCCATGCTGACGCTTTCGGCCTTGGCCGAGGCAGGATTCGGCTGGCCGCTGTTGCTGCGCGCGCCGGGCTTCCACACCGGGCAGCATTTCGTGCGCCTCGATGCCCCCGAGGACTTGCCGGGCGCGGCGGCGGCGCTGCCGGGTGGGGAAGTGCTCGCGATCGAATGCATCTCGCCATCCGCCGATGCGCTGTGGCGCAAATACCGGGTGATGCGCGTCGGCGGTGCGATGTTCCCGCTGCATCTGGCGATCTCGCCCGCCTGGAAGGTGCACTACTTCACCGCCGCGATGGCGGGCAACGCCGCGCATCGCGCCGAGGAAGCCCGCTTCCTCGCGGACATGCCGGGCGTGCTCGGCCCGCGCGCCATGGCGGCGCTGGCGGCGGTGTTCGATGTGCTGGGCCTGGATTACGCCGGCATCGACTTCGCCCTCGCACCGGATGGCGCGGCGGTGCTGTTCGAGGCCAACGCCACCATGGCCATCGTCCCGCCCGGCCCCGAGCCGATCTGGGATTACCGGCGCGAGCCAAGCGCCCGCGTGGTGGCCGCGACCATCGACCTGCTGCGCGGCCGCGCCGGCGCCTGACCCGCCCCGGCTTGCCCCGGCGCGGCCCCGCCGCCATGCTGACCGCTAAGCGAGGCAAGAGCGAGTCTGGGGGAACGTGGGCCATGGCCACGGCTGCAACACCGCGCCTGAAATCCATTCAGCGCACGGCGCTGGCCATGCTGGTGTTGGCCGGCGTGGTCAACTACATCGACCGCGCCACCCTTTCGGTCGCCAATCCGCTGATCCGCGAGGAACTCGGGCTGTCGATCAGGGACATGGGCTATCTGCTGTCCGCGTTCCTGTGGTCCTACGCCTTCGCGCAACTGCCGACCGGGGCGCTGGTGGACCGGCTGGGGCCGCGCCTGCTGCTGACCCTGGGCCTGACGACATGGTCCGGCGCGCAATTCCTGGGCGGTCTGGTCGGGAATTTCAGCCAGTTCTTCGGCGCCCGTGTGCTGCTGGGCATCGGCGAGGCGCCGCAATTCCCGACCGGGGCGCGGGTCGCGCGCGACTGGTTCAACCCGCGTGACCGGGGGCTCGCGACCGGGGTGTTCAACTCCGCCTCCACCCTCGGCACCGCGATCGCCGTGCCGCTGCTGACATTCCTGATGCTCAGCCTGGGCTGGCGCTGGATGTTCATGATCATGGGCGCGGCCGGGCTGCTGGTCGCCGTGGTTTGGGGCGTGGTCTATCGCAACCCCGCCCAGGTGGATCTGACCGAGGATGAACAGCGCTACCGGCGCGAGGGCGACCCGCCGGGGGCGCGCGAGAAGCTGACCTGGCGCGAATGGAAGCTGCTGTTCCGCTTCCGCACCACGTTCGGCATGATCCTCGGCTATTTCGGCACGATCTATCTGACCTGGATCTACACGGCGTGGCTGCCCGGCTATCTGGAAATCGAGCGGCACATGAGCGTGCGCAGCACCGGCATCGCCGCCGCCATCCCGTTCGCCTGCGGCGTGGTCGGCAGCGTCACCGGCGGCTGGTTCGCCGACATCCTGGTGCGGCGCGGCCTGTCGCCGGTGCGCAGCCGCAAATATCCCGCCTCGGTGGCGCTGCTCGGCACCGCGCTGTTCACGCTCGCCGCGACCTTCACCGAGAGCAACACGCTGGCGATCGTGTACATCTCGGCCTCGGTGTTCCTGGTCTATGTCACCAGCACCTGCGCATGGGCGCTGACCTCGGTGGCGGCGCCGACGAACTGCACCGCCTCGCTCGGCGCGGTGCAGAATTTCGGCGGCTACCTCGGCGGCGCGCTGGCGCCGACAGTGACGGGGCTGATCGTGCAGGCCACCGGCTCGTTCGTCTGGGCGCTGGTGGTGGGGGCGGCGATCGGCACGCTGTCGGCGGCGTCGTACCTGTTCATCGTGCGCGACCCGATCACGGCCGACGCGATGGACGCGATCCGGCCGGTACAGGCGGTGCCGGCCGGCGGCTGACGCTCAGCCGCGCAGGCCGACCCGTGCCGCCAGATCGAACGGCGTCCCAGGTTCGGTCTGCACAAACACGGCGATCTCGCGCACCTCGCGCGGCCCGGCCAACACGTCGGCGAACCACGCCTCCGCCGCCGGGCGGTAGATGGCCAGCTCCTCGGGCGAGAGCCGGCGGGTCAGTGTCATGTGGAAGAACCACGTCGCGAACACGTACTGGTAGCCCCAGCGCGCCAGGTTTGCGTCCTCCGCCGCGCTCAGCCGCCCGGCACGGCGGCGCGCAAGTTCGGCTTCGGTCGGCGGTTCGCGCAGATGGTCCACCCAGGCCACGCAGGCATCGCACAACGCCTGCAACTCCGGGCTTTTGTCCGCCTCGTGCAGCGCCAGGAAGCCGGACAGATCGACGACGCCGAGCGGCGGAAGGGCAAAGGGCGGCAGGCTTGCAGCGAGTTCGGCGACCGACGAACAGAAATCTTCCCAGCCGACGCCCGCGCGCAGCCGCATCGGCGGGCGCAGCGTGGCGTGGAAGCCGTAGCCGCGCGCGTCCCCGGTGATCGCGGCCAGTCCAGGCAGCTCGGGTTGCGTGAGGCTGGCCCCCGTTTCCGGATCACGGCCGAGCCATGCGGTGCCGCGCCGCCATAGCGGGTCGTCGGCGGCCGGCGCGTAGTACAGCGCCACCCGGCTCGCCGGGCCGAACCCCTCGGGCGGCCTCACGCCACCCGCTCGCCGCCGCGCCACACCTTTCGCACCACCGGTAGCCCCTCGAACACGCGCACCTGCACCAGATCGGCGCGCAACCCGGGCGCGAGCCGCCCGCGATCCGCCAGGCGGGCCATGCGGGCGGGCGTGTCGGTGATGAACGCGATGGCCGCCGGCAACGCGATGCCGGTGGTCTCCGCCCCCCGGAACGCCGCTTCCACGAGGCTCGCCGGCACGTAGTCCGAGGCCAGCGCGTCCACCGCGCCGGCCTGGATCAGATCGCTCGCCGCGACATTGCCCGAATGCGAGCCGCCGCGGACGATGTTCGGCGCGCCGGCAATCACCTGCATGCCGTGCGCCTTGGCGGCCCGCGCGGCGGCAAGGGTGACGGGAAATTCGCTGATGCGGATGCCGTCGGCTTGGTTTTGCGCGACCTCGGCCTCGGTCTGGTCGTCGTGGCTGGCCACCGCCACGTCCAGCCCCGCCACGCGCGCCAGCAGCGCCCGCCGGTTCGGCTCGCGCAGCCGGGCGCGCTGCTCCCACAGGTGCAGGATCTGCGCCTCGATCGCCGAAGCCGCCGCGCCCTCCTTGCGTCGCAGCGCGCGGAAGCGGTCCACGTCGGCGTACTGGCCGACGCCGGGGGAGTGGTCCATCAGGCTGACCATGCGCACGCGCGCGTGGTCGGCCACCGCGTCCATCAGGTCCACCACGTCCGGGGCGGGCATTTCGCAGCGCAGGTGCAGGAAATGCTCGCTTTTCAGCAGCCCGGTGCCGGCCAGCGCGTCGAGGTCGGCAACCCCCTCGTGGAAGGTGCGCTGCCGCCCCTGGTCGAAGCCGAGATCGCCCAGACACAGCGCGTCCAGCACCGTCGTCACACCGGCCGCGGCGCATTGCGCGTCGTGCGCCAGCAGGGCGGAGCGCGACGGCCAGCGTGCG
>JAKBCB010000317.1 GCA_021808185.1 Pseudomonadota bacterium | reverse complement strand
GCGCGTCGCCGCGATGTATCCCAACGACGCCGACGGCAACGCCATCCGCGCGCACCTGAAGCCGCTGCTGGAAAAAGCCGGGTTCACCGTGATCGACCCGGGGCCGTACGAGGACGGCACCAACGATTATTCGGCGCAGATTGCGATGTTCAAGAAAAACCACTGCGAGATTTTCAACACCTTCCCGATCCCGCCGGACTTCGTGACCTTCTGGCGCCAGGCGGCGCAGCAGGGCTTCGCGAAGATGGTCAAGATCGCGCAGGTCGCCAAGACCGGCCTGTTCCCCTCGCAGGTGGAGGCGGTCGGCGGCCTCGGCCACAACCTTGCGACCGCCGTGTACTGGCACCCCGACTACCCGTACAACTCGCCGCTGACGGGCGTGAGCGGGCGGCAACTGTCGGACGGCTACGAACAGGCCACCGGCAAGCAGTGGACCCAGCAACTCGGCGCCTCGATGTCGCTGCTCGACGTGGGGTTCGCGGCACTGCGCGCCAGCGGCAACCCGAAGGACAAGGCGGCGGTGGCGGCGGCGCTGGGCAAGCTCTCGACCCCCTCGATGGTCGGCACGGTGGACTTCACCAAGGGGCCGGTGCCGAACGTGTTCGCCACCCCCATCATCGGCGCGCAATGGGTGAAGGCGAAGCCGGGCAGCAAGTTCAAGCTCGATTGCGTGATCACCGAGCACGCGACCGATCCGAACGTGCCGATCTCGGCCAAGCTGATCCCGTACGCCTGAGCCGATGGCCGAGCCCGGAACGATCCTCGCCGCCTCCGGGCTCGGCAAGCGGTTCGGCGCGCTCGTCGTGCTCGGCGATGTCGATTTCGCCGTGCGCGAGGGCGAGGCGGTGGGCATTGTCGGGCCGAACGGCGCGGGCAAGACCACGCTGCTGAACGTGCTGTCGGGCGCCTATCCGCCGAGCGCCGGCCGCGTGACCTTCCGGGGTCAGGATGTGTCCGCGCTGGACGCGGCGGCGCGCTGCCGGCGCGGCATCGCCCGTTCGCACCAGATCCCGCGCCCGTTCAGCGGCATGACGGTGTTCGAGAACCTGCTGGTGGCGGCGCGCGCGGGTGGCGGGCTGCGCGGACGGGCGGCGGAGCTGCGCTGCCTCGACGCGCTGGAACAATGCGCCATGATGCCGCTTGCGAACCGCCGGGGGGAAACGCTGGGGCTGCTGGACCGCAAGCGGCTGGAACTGGCGCGCGCGCTCGCCACGGGGCCGCAGGTGTTGCTGCTGGACGAGATCGGCGGCGGACTGACGGACGGCGAGGCCGCCGATCTGGTCGGCATCATCCAGGCCATCCGCGCACGCGGCATCGCCGTGGTGTGGATCGAGCACATCGTCCACATCCTGGTGCAGGTGGTCGGCCGGCTGGTCTGCATGGACGCAGGCCGCGTGATCGCCGAGGGCGCGCCGGGTGACGTGCTGCGCGATGCCGCCGTGATCGACGCCTATCTTGGACCCTCGGCCCATGCCCATCCTGTCGGTTGAGGCGCTGGACGCGCGGCACGGCCTGTTGCAGGCGGTGCGCGGCGTGAGCTTCTCGGTCGCGGAAGGCGAGACCTTCGCGCTGGTCGGCGCCAACGGCGCGGGCAAGACCACGCTGTTGCGCGCCATCGCCGGCGCGCATCGCGCGAGTGCCGGCTATGTGCGCTTCGACGGCACCGACATCACCGCCCTGCCCGCCCACACGCGCGTGCCGCTGGGCATCGCGCTGGTGCCGGAGGGGCGCAAACTGTTCGCCGGTATGACGACCGAGGACAATCTGCGCGTGGCCGAACGGCGCGACCGGCCCGGGCCGTGGACCGTCGAGCGCGTGCTGGAGGTGTTTCCGCAGCTAGTGCCGAAGCTGAAGGCGCGCGCGGGCGATCTGTCCGGCGGGCAGCAGCAGGCCACCGCCATCGGCCGCGCGCTGATGACCAATCCGCGCCTGCTGCTGCTGGACGAGGTGTCGCTGGGCCTGTCGCCGGTCGCCGTCGAGCAGCTTTACACCTCGCTGCGCGCGCTGATGCGTGGGGGCACGACCGTCGTGCTGGTCGAGCAGGATCTCAATCGCGCGCTCGCGGTCGCGGACCGCGTGGTGTGCATGCTGGAGGGCCGCGTGGTGCTGGAGCGGGCCGCGAAGGAGACCTCGCGCGAGGAAGTGCTCGCGGCATATTTCGGGCTGGGGGCGGCGTGATCCTTCTCAACCAGCTTTTGCAGGGCGTGTTCCTCGGCGGGTATTACGCGCTGATCGCGTGCAGCCTTTCCTTCATGTTCGGCGTCATGCGCATCGTCAATCTGGCGCATGGCAGCATCGTGGTGCTGGCGGCGTTCCTGCTGTTCGTGCTGGCCGACCGCTTCGAGATCTCGCCCTGGCTCGCGCTGGTCGCGGTGGTTCCGGTGATGGCGGGGCTGGGCCTGCTGCTGCAACGCTTCGTGCTGGACCGCAGCCTGCGCGGCGGGCTGCTGGTGCCGCTGCTGGCGACATTCGGGCTGGCCATCGTGCTGGACAACGCGCTGTTCGAGAGTTTCGGCGCCGACACACGCTCGTTGTCCCCGTATATCGGCGACCTGTCGTACAATAGCTGGTCGATCACCGAGGACATCACCGTGGGGCAACTCGACGTGCTGATCCTCGCCGTAGCGATCCTGCTGCTGGGCGGGTTGCAGGTGCTGCTGAGCCGCACGCGGATCGGGCGCGCCATCCGTGCCACGGCGGAAGACCCCGGCACGGTCGGGCTGATCGGCATCGACGCGCGCGCCGTTTATGGCATGGCGACGGCGATCGCGATGGGCATGGCCGCCATTGCCGGTGCCTTCCTGGCGATGCGCGCGACATTCGACCCGTATTCCGGCGGCGCACAACTGATCTTCGCGTTCGAGGCGGTGGTGATCGGCGGCTTCGGCTCGCTGTGGGGCACGCTCGCGGGCGGCATCGTGCTGGGGGTGGCACAGAATATCGGCGCCGCCATCGACCCTTCCGGCTTCTTCATCGCGGGCCATGTAACGTTCCTGACGGTGCTGGTGGGCCGCGTCGCGGCGGGCGGCGACCTGTTCCGATTCTTCATCCGGCGGAGACGCGCGTGAGCGGCCCCGATCTGATCGTGCAGCGCTGGACCACACGCTCGGCGTGGTTCGTGGCCGCGATGGGCGCCCTGGTGGTGCTGTTGGCGCTCGGCCCCACGGTGTTCTCGGCGGGCCTCACCGACCGGCTGACCACGCTGTTCATCTACGTCATCCTGGGCGCGATGTGGAACGCGCTGGCGGGCTACGGCGGGCTGGTTTCGGTCGGCCAGCAGGCCTTCTTCGGGCTTGGCGCGTACGCGGCCATCCGCCTCTCGCACGCCGAGGTGCCGGTGTATCCGGCGATCGTGCTCGCGGGGCTGGCCGTGGGTGTACTCTCGCTCGCGGTGGGCGAGGTGATGCTGCGGCTGCGCGGCGGCGAGTTCGCGGTCGGCATGTGGGTGGTGGCCGAACTCGCGCATCTGCTGGTCAACCTCGACCCGCTGGTGCAGGGCGAGACCGGTACCTCGCTGATCGCGCTCAACGCGGTGGGGGCCGTGGCGCGGCGCGGTTACAATTACTGGCTGGCGCTCGCGACGATGGCAGCGCTGCTCGGCGTGTTGTTCGCGCTGCTGCGTGGCCGTGTCGGCACCGCGATCCAGTCGATCCGCGACGACGAGCAGGCGGCGGGGTCTCTTGGTGTGCGGGTGCTGCCGACCAAGCGTATCGTGTTCGTGCTGGCGGCGACCGGCTGCGCGATGGCTGGCGCGCTGTGGCTGTCCACCGCGATCACCTTCCAGCCGAAGGCGTATTTCTCCGTGCAATGGACGGCGTACATGATCTTCATGACGCTGGTGGGCGGGATCGGCACGTTCGAGGGGCCGGTGCTCGGCGCGGTG
Source organism: Pseudomonadota bacterium (assembly GCA_021808185.1). GTDB lineage: Bacteria > Pseudomonadota > Alphaproteobacteria > Acetobacterales > Acetobacteraceae > CAJCJG01. The sequence continues at coordinate 1,152 of JAKBCB010000317.1, read as the reverse complement.
CTGTTCTTCCTGGTCGAGACGTTCTTCGGCGCTCGCGGCGTCTGGTATCTGGTGGGGCTGGGTGCCGCGGCGCTGGCGTTTTCGCTTTTCCTGCCGCGCGGCATGTTCGGTGCGCTGGATCAGCGGTTTTCGCTGCGCCTGCTGCCGCTCGGCTATCGTGTGATGCTGCCGGGACTGCTGTTGCGCCGCGGGGAGTCCGGCCGAGGCTGAGGGGGAAACACCATGCGAATCACCGCCGCCGTCGCGCGTGCCGCCCATGCGCCGCTGAGCATCGAGACGGTGACAATCGAAGAACCGCGCGAGGACGAAGTGCTGGTCCGCGTGGTCGCCTGCGGCATCTGCCACACCGACATCGTCTGCCGCGACCAGTTGCTGCCGGTGCCGCTGCCGGCGGTGCTGGGACATGAGGGCGCGGGGATCGTCGAACGCGTGGGCAGCCGGGTGACGAAGGTGGCGCCGGGCGACAAGGTGCTGCTGAGTTACGACAGTTGCGCCGCCTGCCCGAGCTGCCGCGCGGCGCAGCCGTTCTATTGCCACGATTTCGGGGCGCAGAATTTTTCCGCGCATCGTCCCGATGGCACCACGCCGCTGCGCGCCGAGGCGGTCGATGTCGGCGGGCGCTTTTTCGGGCAATCGGCGTTCGCCTCGCACTGCATCGCGCGCGAGCGCAACCTCGTGCGCGTGGCGGCGGATGCGGATCTGGCGATACTGGCACCGCTCGGCTGCGGCATTCAGACCGGCGCGGGCACGGTTATGAACGCGCTGCGGCCTTCCAGTGGCGCCTGCATCGCGATTTTCGGGTGCGGCACGGTGGGACTTTCGGCGGTGCTGGGCGCGGTATTGTCCGGCTGCGCGAGGATTGTCGCGGTCGATCCCAATCCGGCGCGGCTGGCCCTGGCCAAGGAGTTCGGCGCCACCGATGCGCTCGATCCGCGCGGCGTGGCCGACGTGCCGGGGGCGGTGCGCGACCTGCTTGGCGAGGGGGTTGCGTTCAGCGTGGAATGCACCGGCATCCCCGCCGTCGCCACCGACGCGGTGCACAGTCTGGCGCCGCGCGGCACCTGTGCCGTGGTGGGGGCGATGCCGGCCGGCGCGGAATACCGCTTCGATGCGATTAAGGTGATGACCCAGGGCCTTGTTGTGCGCGGGGTG
>JAKBCB010000316.1:4543-5048 GCA_021808185.1 Pseudomonadota bacterium | reverse complement strand
TGCTGGCCGAAATCCGCGATGGCCGTTTCGCGCGCGAGTGGGTGGCCGAATACGCCGCCGGGAATCCCAACTACAAGGCGCTCAAGCAGCGCGACCTGGAGCATCCGATCGAGAAGATCGGCTCGGCGCTGCGCGCGCAGATGGGCTGGCTGCAGGCGCCCGGGGCCGCCGTCGCGGGCACGCCCGGCGCGCCGGTCAAGAAGTCCGGCACGGGTGGCTGAGATGGCCGAAAGCGGCGTGATCGGGGCCCGCCTTCGCAGCGGCGCGCAGTGGTTGGTGGCGGCCCTCGAAGCCGAGGGCGTCGACACGATCTTCGGCTACCCGGGCGGAGCGATCATGCCGGTGTACGACGCGCTGGTGGACAGCAAGTTGCGCCACATTCTGGTGCGCCACGAGCAGGGCGCGGCGCTGGCCGCCGACGGCTATGCGCGTGCCGGCGGACGCATCGGCGTGTGCCTGGCCACGTCGGGACCGGGCGCCACCAACCTGCTCACGGGCATCGCCA
>JAKBCB010000316.1:0-4533 GCA_021808185.1 Pseudomonadota bacterium | reverse complement strand
GCTGATGGGTACCGATGCCTTTCAGGAAGTCGACATCTTCGGCATGAGCCTGCCGGTGGTGAAGCACAGCTTCATCGTGCGCCGCACCGAGGACGTCGCCGCGGTGGTGCACGAGGCCTGCGCGATCGCGCGCAGCGGCCGTCCCGGGCCGGTGCTGATCGACCTGCCCAAGGATGTCGCGCAGTCGCGCGCGGCGGCGCGGCCCGCCCAACGCCACCCCGCCGCCGCGCCCGTCGCCCCCGACCCCGCCGCGCTCGCGGCGGCCGCGGCGCTTCTGGCGCGCAGCGAACGGCCGCTGCTGTATATCGGCGGCGGCGTCGGGATCGCGCACGCCGAAGCGGCGCTGCGCGATTTCGTCACCCGTACCGGCATGCCCTCGGTGTGCACGTTGAAGGCGCTGGGAGCAGTCGATCCGGCCTCGCCGCATCATCTCGGCATGCTCGGCATGCACGGCAGCCCGGCCGCAAACCATGCGGTGCAGTCGTGCGACCTGCTGATCGTGGTCGGCGCGCGCTTCGATGATCGCGCCACCGGCAAGCTCGACACGTTTGCGCCGGGCGCGCGCGTGATCCACCTCGACGTCGACGCGGCCGAGATCGGCAAGTTGCGCGCGGCGGACATCGGCCTCGCCGGCGGCCTGTCGCTGGCGCTCGCGGGTCTGGCGCAGTCGCTCGCCATCCATCCGTGGCGCCAGCACTGCGCCGCGCTGGAGGCGCTCTATCGCAACCGCTATGACGCTCCCGGCGCGGACATCTATGCACCGGCGCTGCTGCGCGAGCTGTCGCTGGCGGCGGGTGAGCAGGCCATCGTCAGCTGCGACGTCGGCCAGCACCAGATGTGGGTGGCACAGCACTGGCGGATTCCGGCGATCCGCGCGCACCTGACCAGCGGCGGGCTGGGCGCGATGGGTTACGGCGTGCCCGCCGCGCTCGGTGCGCAACTGGCGCAGCCGCAGGCCCGCGTGATCTGCGTCACCGGTGACGGATCGATCATGATGAACATCCAGGAACTGGCCACGCTGCGGCGCTACGCGATCCCGGTCAAGATCGTGCTGCTGGACAACGGCTGCCTCGGCATGGTGCGGCAATGGCAGGAACTGTTCTTCGCCGAGCGCTACAGCGAGGTGGACCTGTCGGACAACCCCGATTTCATCGCCCTCGCCCGTGCCTTCGGCATCGAGGCCTTCGGCATCGACCGGCGCGAGCAGGTGCCGGACGCGATCCGGCGTCTGCTCGACGCCCCGGGACCGGTGCTCTGCCACGTGCGCATCGATCCGCGGGCCAACGTCTGGCCGCTGGTGCCGCCGGGCAAGTCCAACGGCGAAATGATGGATGCAGCGGCATGATCCACCGTCTCGACGTCACGCTGCAGGATGCCGAGGGCGCCATTTTGCGGGTGCTCGGAACCGCCGAGCGGCGCGGCTTCCGGGTCTGCGCACTGCACGCCGAGGTCGGCGCCGATGCGCTTTGCCGAATGGAACTCACGCTCGAGGGCGACCGCGACACCGGGTTGCTCGGTCGCCAGCTGACGCGACTGCACGAGGTGCGGACCGCGACGATCCGGACCGCGCCATGATGCGTGAAACAAACCCGCCGCCAACCCCTGCGGAGTCGCCCGTGCCGCGACACCGGGCGAGCGCGGACGAGCGCCCGGCGCGCGCGCTTCGCGGGCTGTACCGGCCCGAGCACGAGCACGACTCCTGTGGCGTTGGATTCGTGGTCCAAATCAAGGGCCGCAAATCGCACGCCATCATCGACGACGGGCTGCTGATCCTCAACAACCTCGATCACCGCGGCGCGGTTGGCGCCGATGCGCTGATGGGCGATGGTGCCGGCATCCTGATCCAGGTCCCGGATCTGCTGTATCGCGAGGAGATGGCGGCGCGCGGCGTCTGCCTGCCGGCGCCCGGGGAGTATGGGGTCGGCATGATCTTCCTGCCGCGCGAACAGGCCTCGCGCATGGCCTGCGAACAGGAGATCGAGCGTGCGGTTCGCACGCTGGGCCAGCGCGTGCTGGGCTGGCGCGACGTGCCGGTGGACGCATCCATGGCGATGTCCCCGGCGGTACGCGCGCGCGAACCGCTGATCCGCCAGGTCTTCATCGGCCGCGGCGCGCAGGTGATGGTGGCCGACGCGCTGGAACGCAGGCTGTACGTGATCCGCAAGACCGCAAGCCACGCCATCCGCGCGCTCAACCTCCGGCACGGCACCGAATACTTCGTTCCCTCGATGTCGACGCGCACCGTGGTCTACAAGGGGCTGCTGCTGGCCGACCAGGTCGGGCAGTACTACCGTGACCTGGCCGATCCGCGCGCCGTCACCGCACTGGCCCTCGTGCACCAGCGCTTTTCGACCAACACCTTTCCGGAGTGGTCGCTCGCGCATCCGTATCGGCTGGTGGCACACAACGGCGAGATCAACACCGTCAAGGGCAACTACAACCTGATGCGCGCGCGCGAGGGCGCGGTGCGCTCGCCGGTACTGGGCGACGACCTGCAGCGGCTGTGGCCGCTGATCTATCCCGGCCAATCCGACACCGCCTGTTTCGACAACGTGCTCGAGCTGCTCACCATGGCCGGCTACCCGCTGGCGCACGCGATGATGATGATGATCCCCGAAGCATGGGAGCAGCACGCGCAAATGGGCCCGCGCCGCCGCGCCTTCTACGAATACCACGCGGCGATGATGGAACCCTGGGACGGGCCGGCGGCGATCGCATTCACCGATGGCCGCCAGATTGGCGCCACCCTGGATCGCAACGGCCTGCGCCCGGCGCGCTACATCGTCACCGACAACGACCTCGTGGTGCTGGCCTCCGAATCCGGCGTATTGCCGATCCCCGAGAGCCGCATCGTGCGCAAGTGGCGCTTGCAGCCGGGACGCATGCTGCTGATCGATACCGACGCCGGGCGCATTGTCGACGACCACGAGCTCAAGGAGCAGCTCGCCGCAGCGCGCCCCTATCGCCAGTGGGTCGAGGAGCTGCGCGTGCGTCTCGATGCACTGAGTGCGCCGGAGGCGGCGGATGTGCCCCCGCCTGAGGATCTGCATGCGCGCCAGCAGTCCTTCGGTTACACCCAGGAAGACGTGCGCCTGCTGCTGGCGCCGATGGCCGCAAGCGGCGAGGAAGCCGTCGGCTCGATGGGCGATGACACGCCGCTGGCGGTGCTTTCCACGCGCAGCAAGCCGCTGTATCACTACTTTCGCCAGCTGTTTGCGCAGGTCACCAATCCGCCGATCGATCCCATCCGCGAACAGCTGGTGATGTCGCTGCTGTCGTTCATCGGGCCAAAGCCGGACCTGCTCGACATCAACCAGGTCAACCCGCCCCTGCGCCTCGAGGTGGCGCAGCCCATCCTCGATTTCGCCGACATGGCGCGCCTGCGCGACATCGCCCAGGTGACCGACGGCAAGTTCCGCAGCCATGCCATCGACATCTGCTATCCGGCGGCCTGGGGCGCCGAAGGCATCGAGGCGCGGCTGGCCTCGTTGTGCGCCGAGGCGGTGGATGCGCTCGCCAGCGGGCACAATATCCTGGTCGTCACCGACCGCAACCAGGATGCCGCGCACGTGGCGATCCCGGCGCTGCTGGCATTGTCGGCAATCCATCAGCACCTGATCGCGCACGGCTTGCGTACCCAGACCGGGCTGGTGGTCGAAACCGGCAGCGCGCGCGAGGTGCATGATTTCGCCACCCTGGCCGGATACGGCGCCGAAGCGGTGCACCCCTATCTGGCGCTGCACACGGTGGCGGCCCTGGCGCGCGAATCGTCCGGCCCCGCGCCCGCCGGACCGGACGTCGAACCGGCGCGGCGCCGTTACATCATGGCCATCGGCAAGGGCCTGCAAAAGGTGATGTCCAAGATGGGCATCTCCACGTACATGAGCTACTGCGGTGCGCAGATCTTCGAGGCGATCGGACTGGCGCAGGACCTGGTCGACAAGTACTTCACCGGTACCGCATCGCAGATCGGCGGGATCGATGTCTTCGCCATCGCCGAGGAGGCCCTGCGCCTGCATCGGCGGGCCTGGGACACCCCGGCACCGTCGGCGCTGGACCTCGGCGGCGAGTACGCCTGGCGCGCGCAAGGAGAGCAGCACCTGTGGACACCGGACGCGGTAGCGCGGCTGCAGCACGCGGTGCGGGCCGGCCATGCGCCGACCTACCGTGAGTATGCCGCGCTGATCAACGAACAATCGCGCCATCTGCTGACCCTGCGCGGCCTGATTGAGCTGCGCCTTGATGCCGCGGTGGCGGTGCCTCTGGACGAGGTGGAACCGGCCGCTGAGATCGTCAGACGGTTCGCTACCGGCGCGATGTCGCTGGGCTCGATTTCGACCGAGGCGCACACCACCCTGGCCCTCGCGATGAACCGCATCGGCGGCCGCAGCAACACCGGCGAGGGTGGCGAGGATCCGGCGCGTTATCGCGCCGAGATGCGCGGCGGCCGCGGCGCGCAGGAAGGCGACACCCTGGCCTCGGTACTCGGTGCGCAGGCGATTGTTGCCGATCATGTTGAGCTCCATCCAAAAC
>JAKBCB010000315.1 GCA_021808185.1 Pseudomonadota bacterium | reverse complement strand
CGGACCAGCAGGTAGCCGCGCAACGACCAGGAGGAGTAGTTCTTGCTGCTGATCAGAAGCGTCGCGTTCGCCATCTTGCCTGCCCTCGCGCTGAACCGCCTCGCGTGCGGCAGCCTAGCACGATGCGTCACCCGATGATCTATGCCCAGTATCAGGCGCAGGCCGACGCCATGGCGCCGCTGCGCTGGTTGGCAGGGCGCTCGGCCGCCGCCATGTGGCGAGAGGAAAGCATCTTTCGGCTGCCCACCGCCTTCGGGCTGCGGCAATGGGGGGCGATGTGCGACGCGGTGCTCGGCACCGCCCTGACACATGAGCGGCCGGCGTTCGATATCGCGACCATCGCGGTTGGCAACCGCACACTCGACATCGAGGAGGTGGCGGCCGACGAGACGCCGTTCGCCACGCTGCTGCATTTCCGCAAATCGATCGAGACCGGGCACCCGCGCGTTCTGGTGGTGGCGCCGATGTCCGGCCACTTCGCCACGTTGCTGCGCGGCACGGTGAAGACCATGCTGCCGGACCACGACGTGTTCATCACCGACTGGAAGAACGCGCGCGACATCCCCGCCGGCGCCGGCAGCTTCGGACTCGACGAATTCACCGAGCACGTCATCCGCTTCCTCGACGTGATCGGCCCACCCTGCCACATCGTCGCGGTGTGCCAGCCGACGGTGGCCGCCCTCGCGGCGGTCGCGGTGATGGCGCAGTCCGGACATCGCGCCACGCCACGCTCGATGACGCTGATGGCCGGACCTATCGACACGCGGATCAACCCGACACGGGTCAACGATCTCGCCAAGTCGCGCACAATGGCGTGGTTCGAGCGCACATTGATTGCCCGCGTGCCGCGCGGCTTCGCGGGCGCGGGGCGGCGCGTCTATCCGGGGTTCCTGCAACTGAGCGCCTTCGTCTCGATGAACCTCGACCGGCATGTGCGCGCGCACCTCGCGCAGTACCGGCAGATGGTGACGGGGGACACCGAGCGGGCGCGGGCGCATCGCGACTTCTACGACGAGTACAACGCGGTGATGGACCTGCCCGCCGAGTTCTACCTGGAGACCGTGCGTCGGGTGTTCCAGGACCACGATCTGCCGCTCGGCAAGCTCGACATGCGTGGCGAGACGGTGCGGCCGGAGGCGATAAGGCGCACCGCGCTGCTGACCGTGGAAGGCGAGAGCGACGATATCTGCTCGATCGGGCAGACGGTCGCGGCACAGGATCTGTGCGCGCGCATCCGCCCGGCGATGAAGCGCCACCATCTGCAAACCGGCGTCGGCCATTACGGCGTGTTCAACGGCCGGCGCTGGAGCACGGAGATCTACCCGCTGATGCGCGAGATGATCGAAGCCACCACCTGATCCGCACGCCGCCGACGCTTCTCACGTTTCCGTGATCGTAGCCGCCGCATCCGCTGGCGTTGCCGCCGCGTTCGGGTTGCAGGCGCGTGATCAGGGTATTGCCCCTCGGTTATGGCGCCTTGGGCCGAAACGGGCAGAACAGGGACGCAACGCAATGAGCGACGACATGCGGGATAGTTTTCGCGAGACCGGCGAGATCATGAATGAACTCGTGGTTCGCGCGAAGGAGACGATGAAGGCGGGCGGCTCGCGGCGCGATTTCTTCTTCAAGACGGCGAAGCTGGCGGGCGCCACCGCCCTCGGCGCCGCCGGTGCCGGGCTGTTGCAGCCGATCGCGGCCAAGGCCGCGACCGCGACCGTCACCGACACGACGCTGAACATCCTCAACATCGCGGCGACCGCCGAGGCGTTGGCGACGACGCTGTATTACAACGCGCTGACTTCCGACGGCCTGCCGGACGTGAACGACATGGCCAACCGGAACTACTTCCAGGCGGCGGTGGTGCAGGAATACACGCATCTGGAAATCCTGCGCTCGCTCGGCGGCAACACGCTGACGCTGCGGTTCTATGTGCCGGACGGATTTCTGCACAATGAAAAGGTGTTCTTCCAGACGATGGAGTTGCTGGAGACTTATTTCATCTCTGCCTACACCGCCGCCGCGATTGAATTCGCGGGCACCGTCTCCAGCGGTATCACCTCCGCGAACACCACCGCGCTCGGGCTTTGCGTGCAGATTCTGGGTGTCGAGTGCGAGCACAGGGCGTTGCTGCGGGTCGCGGGCGGCATGAACCCGGCGAACAACGTGCTGATCGAGTCCGCGCTTGTGCCATCGGTCGGCGCGGCTGTCACGCCACTCATGCCGTTCATCTCGGCTGGCACCAGCGGCTATGTCGGCCCGCTCGTGCTGCCGTCGAAGAATCTCGTGAACAATGTGGCGGAGCCTTACGGCTTCTCGTCTTTCCCGTCCTACACCATCGTCTGAGCACAAAAAAACCCGCCCGCGCCGGGGTCGGCGCGGGCGGGCGTTTGTCGTGCGGCCGATCAGACCGAGTAGTACATCTCGAACTCGACAGGGTGCGGGGTGTGCTCGAACTTATACACCTCGTTCCACTTCAGCTCGATGTAGCTGTCGATCTGGTCCTTCGAGAACACATCGCCGGCGAGCAGGAAGTCGTGGTCGGCGGCGAGCGCGCCGAGCGCCTCGCGCAGGCTGCCGCACACGGTCGGGATGCCCTTCAGCTCTTCCGGCGGCAGGTCGTACAGATCCTTGTCCATCGGGTCGCCCGGGTGGATCTTGTTCTTGATGCCGTCCAGACCCGCCATGGCGATCGCCGTGTAGGCGAGATACGGGTTGGCCGAGGCGTCGGGGAAGCGGACTTCCACGCGCTTGGCCTTCGGGCTCGTCGTGTACGGGATGCGGCAGGAGGCCGAGCGGTTGCGCGCCGAGTAGGCCAGCAGCACCGGCGCCTCGAAGCCCGGGATCAGACGCTTGTAGCTGTTGGTGGACGGGTTGGTGAAGGCGTTGATCGCCTTGGCGTGCTTGATGATGCCGCCAATGAAGTACAGGCACATCTCGGACAGGTCGGCGTAGCCGTTGCCGGCGAACAGCGGCTTGCCGTTCTTCCAGATCGACTGGTGCGTGTGCATGCCCGAGCCGTTGTCGCCGTAGATCGGCTTGGGCATGAAGGTGGCGGTCTTGCCGTAGCTGTGCGCGACGTTGTGGACGCAGTACTTATAGATCTGCATCTGGTCGGCCATCTTCGTCAGCGTGCCGAACTTGGTGCCAAGCTCGTGCTGCGACTGCGCCACTTCGTGATGGTGCTTCTCGATCGGCAGGCCCATTTCGCCCATGGTCGAGAGCATTTCGGCGCGCAGGTCGCTGTCGCCATCGACCGGCGGCACCGGGAAGTAGCCGCCCTTGACCGACGGGCGATGGCCCATGTTGCCTTCCGGATAGTCCTTCAGGCTCGACTGCGGGCCTTCCACGCTGTCGATCTGATAGGTGCCGAAATTGCCGCCGGTGCCGAAGCGCACGCTGTCGAAGATGAAGAACTCGGCTTCCGCGCCGACCAGGATGCTGTCGCCGATGCCGGTGGACTTCACATAGGCTTCGCAGCGCTTGGCGGTGCCGCGCGGGTCACGGCTGTACGACTGGCCGGTCGAGGGCTCGAAGATGTCGCAGAACAGGATCATGCTCGGCTTGGCCGCGAACGGGTCCATCACCGCCGTTTCCGGGTCCGGCATCAGGATCATGTCGCTCTCGTTGATCGCCTTCCAGCCGGCGATCGAGGAGCCGTCGAACATGATCCCGTCGCGGAACGCGTCCTCGCCCATCGTCGAGACGTGCTGCGCGGTGTGCTGCCACTTGCCGCGCGGGTCGGTGAACCGCAGGTCCACGTATTCGACCGAGTGCTCCTTCATCATGTCGAGCACTTTCTGCACGCCGTCGTCTCCGCCGCTTGCGGCTTTCTTCGCCATCAATCCAGTCCCCTTATCCGCCGCGCATGTCTTGCTCGTGCGCGCGCATGTCGAAGCCGCCCCACGCGGCTCCTGTGACCGGCCCCATAAGGCATCCGCCCCGGAGCCGGAAGCTCCCCCATCCGGGGTGCCGGATGGGTCAAAAACCTAGATCGCGTCCTCCCCTCGCTCGCCGGTGCGGATGCGGACCACGTCCTCGATGGGGCTGATGAAGATCTTGCCGTCACCGATTCGTCCGGTCCGGGCGGCGTTCACGATCGCCTCGACCGCGCGCTCGACCACGTCGTCCTCGCAGACCACTTCGATCTTCACCTTGGGCAGGAAGTCCACCACGTATTCGGCCCCCCGATACAGCTCGGTATGGCCCTTCTGTCGGCCGAACCCCTTGGCCTCGACCACGGTGATGCCCTGCAAGCCCACCTCGTGCAGCGCCTCCTTCACCTCGTCCAGCTTGAATGGCTTGATGACGGCTTCGATTTTCTTCATCCGACGTATCCACCCCCGTGTCCCGGAATGGGCCCATCCCGCACGCGGGCGGGGGTCAACGTCAAGAGGGTGCATGATGCGTGCCACCTCGGGCACATCCGCGAAGCGGGCGGTCTGCCTGCATCTCCGGCACGGGGGCGCGCCGGATTCCTGGGCGGATGCTGCCTGTTTTTTCGCCAGCGTGCCGAATTCGCGCGGCGCCCGCGCCGCCCCGGCGTTGAACCCCCGGCCGCGCCGCCGCATACTCCGCCGCCAACGCACCCATGGGAGGTTCCTGCCGGTGAAGACCCCGAATGCTCTGCTTGCCGCCACCGGCACCACGATTTTCACCGTCATGTCGGCGCTGGCGCTGGAGCATGGCGCGATCAATCTCGGCCAGGGCTTCCCCGACACCGACGGCCCGGAGGATGTGGTCCGCGCCGCCGCGGACGCGCTGCTGGACGGGCGCAACCAATACCCGCCGATGGCCGGCGTGCCGGAACTGCGCGAGGCCGTCGCCGCCGCGAACCGGCGCTTCTATGGCATCGAGGCGGACCCGAACGGCGAGGTGGTGGTCACCTCCGGCGCCACCGAGGCGATCACCGCCTGCCTGATGGCGCTGCTCAACCCCGGTGACGAGGTGGTGCTGATCGAGCCGCTGTACGACACCTATCTGCCGGTGGTGAAGCTGCTGGGGGCGATCCCCCGGCTGGTCCGCCTGTCGCCGCCGGCATGGGAGCTGCCGCGCGC
>JAKBCB010000314.1 GCA_021808185.1 Pseudomonadota bacterium | reverse complement strand
GGCGAGGCCGGACAGCGCCGCGCCCGCCGTGAAGGTGAGCGAGTACACCCGGTCCGGCGCCACGCCGAGGGCTGCCGCCATCTCGGCATTCTGCATCGTCCCGCGCGCGATCAGCCCGGCCGGCGTAACCTTCAGCGCCGCCCAGACCGCCCCGGACAGCACGCACGCCGCCGCCATGAGGAAAATATCGTAGAATGAGACATGATAGACACCCACGGCAAAGTTCCCGAGCGGCGCGGGAATCCCCGTGACCGAATTGCCGAACAGCATGGTGACGCCACCGATAAAGGCGAGCGACAGCCCCCATGTCGCGAGCATGGTATCCACCATGCGCCCGTACAGGCGGCGGATCAGCAATCGCTCCACGATGGCGCCAACGAGCCCGACGACGATCGGCGGCAGCACCAGAATTGCCAGCCACAGATTAACCCCGCGCCCGCTCGACAGAATGGCGCAATATCCCCCGAGCATCAGAAACTCGCCGTGGGCGAGATTGATGACCCGCATCATCCCGAACACCACGGCGAGACCGAGGCTGACGATCACCAGGGTCGCCACTCCAGACAGGATCTGGAGGGCGACGATGACAGCGTAATCCAACGAACCGTATCCGCCCGATCAGATCTTCACGTCCACCACGAACTGCTGATTGGTGTTCGGATGCGCCTGGAGGTCGCAGACCGAGGCTGTGTCGAGCGGCGGCTGCTGCGGGAAGGTCTGCAACACGTCGAAGCCCTGGTTCTTCATCACCGCGAGGAACACATCCAGCGTCACGTGATGCGTCTTGGGGTCCAGCGTGGTCATGCCGGCCGGCGTGTCCATGCTGATGCCGCTTTCCAGCGCCTTGATCATCGCCATGCGGTCGATGGACTTGGCGCGGCGGACGCCCTCCGCCCACAGCATGAAGCCGATATAGGTGCGCATCGGCAGTTCCGGCGGCAGATACGGAATGGTGGCACCGTACTTCGCCTTGAACTTGGCGACGAAGGCGTCGTTCAGCGGGTTCTTGATCTCGCTGAAGTAGCTGAACGAGGCCAGCATGCCGTCGCCCTCGGCCGCCGAGAGCAGCACGCTCTCGCTGCCGCCGCCGGCGGTGGTGGAGGCCATGGCGATCTGCGACTTCATGCCCGCCGCCGCCCACTGGCGATAGAACGAGATATGCGCGCCGCCGACCAGCGAGGAGATCACGACGTCCGGCTTGGCCGCCTGGATCTTGCTGATCGCCGGGCCGAAATTCGTCACGTCGAGCGGGAAGAAATCCACCGCGACCACCTCGCCGCCGCCCTCGCGGGTGTATTTGGTGATCCACTTGCTGGTGATCTGGCCGTAATTGTAGTCGGCGGCAACGACGTAGATCTTCTTGCCGAACTTCTCCAGCACGTACGGGATCAGCTTCTGCACGTTCTGCGCGGGGGTGGAGCCGGTGCAGAAGCAGTTGCGGTCGCACACGCCGCCTTCGTATTGCGTGTTGTAGAAATACAGCGTGTTGAACTTGCGCAGGATCGGCCGGATCGCCTCACGCGAGGCCGAGGTGATGCCGCCATGCACCACCGCCGCCTTGTCCTTCGTCGCCGCCTGGGTGGCGAACTGGGTGTAGAGCTGGATGTTGGACTGCGGATCGTAGTTGATAAGCTCGACCTGCCGGCCGAGCAGGCCGCCCGAGGCGTTCACCTCGTCCACCGCCATCTCCAGGCACGCGATCATCGGCTTGCCGTAGATGTCGAGCCCGCCGGACGCGTCGTGGATGCCGACGACCTTGATCGGGTCCGCGCCCAGCGCCGCGTGGCGCATGATGACGGGAGCAGCCAGAGTCGAACCGGCCGCAAGCAAGGCCGTCTTCAGCGCGTCGCGCCGGCTGAATGTCATCGTGCAATCCCCTGTTTTTGTCTTGAAGCCCCGGCGGACAGCTTATGGGGGGTTAAAGAAGCTTGCAACCGGCGACGACAAATTTCGTGGCGGGAAACTGGCTGCACGATTGTCGGCGCAGGGCGCGCAATATCCACATGAACACAACGCAATGAGCCCCTCCGCGCCAATCGGGGGTCATTAAGACTTAGGTATTGCTTCCCTTGCGCCCCCCGCGGCGATACAAATAACTTGGATGCGTTCTTGCGGCGACCAATCGCCCGCCCGCGAACCGGGCAAGTTCGCCGACAGCGCGTTATCTCAATTCGAACATAACGTCCAGGGAGCAAATAACGCACATGGCCATCACCATCACGGTCAACGGACACCAGCACGCGCTGGATGTGCCGCCCGACATGCCGCTGCTGTGGGTGCTGCGCGACGTGCTGGACATGACCGGCACCAAGTTCGGCTGCGGCTCCAACCTCTGTGGCGCCTGCACCGTGCACAAGGACGGCAAGGCGGTGCGGTCTTGCCAGGTCGCGATCGGCGACGCCGCCGGCAGCAGCATCACCACCATCGAGGGGCTGGACGCGAACAGTCAGCACCCCGTCCAGGTGGCATGGATCAAGGAACAGGTGCCCGCCTGCGGCTACTGCCAGTCCGGCCAGATCATGACGGCGGCCGCCTTCCTCACCCAGAATCCCGATCCGGAGGACGAGGAAATCGTCCGCGCCATGGAAGGCAATCTGTGCCGTTGCGGCCAGTATGTTCGCATCCAGCGCGCCGTGAAGACGGCGGCGGACGAGATGAAGACGCGGGGGGCCACCACCAATGGCTGAGATCGACACGCGCATCGCGCAATCGCAACCGGCCGGGCGTGGTCTCGGCCGTCGCGGCTTCCTGGTATCCGCCCTCGCCGGCGGCACCGTCGCCATGGGCTGGGGCGTGCTGCCCGGCACCGGCCCCGCCGGTCGGGCGCGCGCCGCTGGCGCGGCCCCCTTCTCGCCCAGCAACCTGATCGAGATCGACGCGCAAAGCATCGTCACCGTCAACGTCACCAAGTCGGAGATGGGCCAGCACGTCGGCACCGCCTTCGCGCAGATCGTCTGCGAGGAGCTGGAAGCGCCGTGGAGCGCCATGCGCATCCGCCACGTCGACTCCGACCCGAAATGGGGCCTGATGATCACCGGCGGCAGCTGGAGCGTGAACTGGACCTTTGCCGCCCTCTCCCAGGCGGGTGCGGCCGGCCGCATCTCGATGATCAACGCGGCCGCCAAGCAATGGGGGGTTCCGGCAAACACGTTGACCGCGGCGGACGGGAAAGTCAGCGGCGGCGGCAAGACCATCGGTTACGGCGAGCTGGTCGCCAGCGGCGCCGTCAGCGGCGCGTGGTCCGAGGACGAGCTGAAGAAGCTGCCGCTGAAGCCCGCCGCCAGCTACAAGGTGATCGGCACCAGCGTGCAGGCGCTGGACATCCCGCTCAAGGTCAACGGCACGGCGAAATACGGCATCGACGTGAAGCTGCCGGGCATGGTGTACGGCAAGATCGTGCTGCCGCCGACGCGCAACGGCGCCACCGCGAAATCGGTGGACGACAGCGCCGCCAAGGGCGTGCCGGGCTTCATCAAGGCGCTGAGCCTGCAAGACCCGTCTGGCAAATTCACCGGCCTCGTGCTGTCGATCGGCGAGACCTACTGGGCGGCGATGAAGGGGGCGGCGCTCGTCAAGGTCGATTGGGACGCGGGCCCCAACGCGAAAGTGGACGACGCGGCGCTGGTCGCGGAATCCAGGCGTCTGCAAGCGGACCCGAACGAGGGCGCGCTATGGGTCAACGACGGTGACGCCATCGGCGCACTCGCCAAGGCCGGCAAGGTGGTCACGGCGGAATACACCACCGGGCTGAACCTGCACGCACCGATGGAACCGACCAACGGCACCGCCGAGTTCCGCGATGGAATCTGGCACTTCCACGGCGGCAACCAGTTCCAGACAGCCTCGGTACCGCTGGTCGCCAAGGCGATGGGGGTCAGCAAGAGCGACGTGGTGTTGCACCAGTACTGGCTCGGCGGCGGCTTCGGCCGCCGGCTGGAAGGTGACTACTTCATCCCCGCCGGCCTCGCCGCCAAGGCGCTCGGGCGGCCGGTGAAGGTGGTGTACAGTCGCACCGACGACATGCGGCTGGATTGCGGCCGCTCGCCAAGCTGGCAGAAGCTGTCAGGCGCCGTCGAAGGCGGCAAGCTGGTGGCGCTGACGCACGATGTCGCGTGCGGCTGGCCCACCAACAACGTCCTGCCAGGCGGCCTCGGCGAGGCACTCGACAAGAAGAAGATCGATGTCTTCGCCATCAACGGCGCGGACGTGTGGTACACCTTGCCCAACCACCATGTCCGGCTGATCGACAACAAGCTGGCCGAGGCGACGGTGCCGCCCGGCTATCTGCGCTCGGTCGCGCCCGGCTTCACCGTCTGGGGGCTGGAGAGCTTCGTGGACGAGATGGCACACGCGGCCGGGGCCGATCCGGTGGCGTTCCGCCTCGCCCATCTCGACGGCGCGGGCAAGAACGCGGGCACGGCACCGGTCACGATGGGGGGTGCGCTGCGGCTGGCGGCGGTGCTGAAGCAGGCGGTCGAACGCTCCGGCTACGGCACCAGGAAGTTGCCCGAGGGCAGCGCCTTCGGCGTCGCCATCGGCCAGGGCCAGGAGCGCGCGGCGGCGACCTTCACCGCCTGCGTCGCCGAAGTCACGGTGAACAAGAAGTCAGGCAAGTTCACCGTCAACAAGCTGACCGTGGTGTACGACGTGGGCACCGCGATCAGCCCGGACGGCGTAAAGGCGCAGATGGAATCGGCAACCCTGTGGGGCCTCAGCCTGGCGTTGCACGAGAGCACCACGATCCGCGACGGCGCCATCGCGGCGGCGAACTACGATGGCTACACGCCCACCCGCATGTCGCAGATGCCGCCGCTCGACGTGAGCTTCATCAGCGCCGGTACTTTCCCGACCGGCACCGGTGAGCCCGCGACCACGGTGATCGCGCCCGCGATCGGCAACGCCATCGCCATGGCCAGCGGCGCGCGCGTGCGCTCGCTGCCGATCACGGCGGCGAAGGTGAAGGCGGCGATGGCTTGAACCTGGGGACCTAAGGAAGTCGAGGGGCGCCGCCCCTCGACCCCGCCGGGGCCGGGAGGCCCCGGACCCCGTTCGCTTCAGGCCAGGTACTGCTT
>JAKBCB010000313.1 GCA_021808185.1 Pseudomonadota bacterium | reverse complement strand
CGTGTTGACGACGCCCGTGCCGGTCAGCGGCAGGGTGCATTGCTTGAGCAGCTTGGGCTTGCCGCCGGCGGTGTGCTCCATCAGCACCACCACGCGGCGCACGCCCGCCACCAGGTCCATCGCCCCGCCCATCCCCTTGACCATCTTGCCGGGGATCATCCAGTTCGCGAGGTCGCCGTGTTCGGAGACCTGAAGCGCGCCCAGGATCGACAGGTCGATATGCCCGCCGCGCACCATGGCGAAGCTGGTGGCGCTGTCGAAGAAGCTGGTCGTCGGCAGTTCCGTCACCGTCTGCTTGCCAGCGTTGATCAGGTCGGGGTCTTCCTCGCCCTCCCACGGGAACGGACCCATGCCGAGCATGCCGTTCTCGCTCTGGAGCTGGATGGACACCCCCTCGGGGATGTGGTTGGCGACCAGCGTCGGGATGCCGATGCCGAGGTTCACGTAGAACCCGTCTTGCAGTTCCCGCGCGGCGCGGGCCGCCATTTCGTCGCGTGTCCAGGCCATGACCGGTCCTCCCCCTCAGGCGCGCTTGCGCACGGTGCGCTGCTCGATCCGCTTGGCCACGTTCACCAGCTGGACGATGCGGTTGACGAAGATCCCAGGCGTCATGATGCTGTCCGGCTCGATCTGGCCCGGTTCGACCAGCAACTCCACCTCGGCCACGGTCACGTCGGCGGCCGTTGCCATCATCGGGTTGAAGTTGCGCGCGGTCTTTCGGTAGACGAGGTTGCCCTCGGTATCGCCCCTCCAGGCGTGCACGATCGCCAGATCGGCGCGCAGCCCGCGTTCCATCACATATTGGTGGCCGTCGAACTCGCGCACCTCCTTGCCTTCCGCGATCAGCGTGCCGACGCCGGTGCGGGTGTAGAAGGCCGGGATGCCGGCGCCGCCGGCGCGGATGCGCTCGGCCAGCGTGCCCTGCGGGTTGAACTCGATCTCCAGCTCGCCCGCGAGGTACTGCGCGGCGAATGTCTTGTTCTCGCCGACATAGGACGAAATCATCCGCCGGATCTGCCGCGTGACCAGCAGCAGGCCGAGGCCCGCGTCATCGACCCCGGCATTGTTGGAGATGACGGTCAATCCCTTGACCCCGGACTCGCGGATCGCCTCGATCAGCGCCGAGGGAATGCCGCACAGACCGAAGCCGCCGGACATGATCGTCATGTCGTCCCGCAGCAGCCCGGCCAACGCTGCCACTGCGTCGGGATAAACCTTGTCCACCATTCAGCCGCCCTCGCGCCAATGCCTCGGGCGCAGGCTGCCACCGCGCCCGCCCCGACGCAATCAGCCCGATGCGATCAGGCGCCGAGCACGCGGGGTTGGGCCTGCGGCGCGGTGGCCCGAGCGGCGGCGGCGATCTCCGCCCGCACGGCCGCGGCCAGGGTCGGGTTGGCGCGGCGGATCTGCGAGACGCGCAACGCCGCGGCGGCACCGGGGATCGGCGCCAGCTCCCAGCGTTCCAGAAACAGCAGATCGGACAGCGCGTCTTGGTCGCGCCTGCCCGCGAGCGCGGTGCGCACCGCACTCGTCAACGGGGCGTTGAGCAGCGACAGCGTGATGATCTGGGACATTCGACTTTCCGTCCAGACAACAGTATTATGTCGGACGATTTGCCGGACGGTTGTCCGCCGCCAAGTTCGACCCATCGCTTCGACAGGTCGGCATATAAGCAATCGGGCGCGATGCCGCACGATCACTTTAATGACACATAAGTGACGTCATCGTCATGCGCGGTGCATGGCGATGACGTTGCATATTGTATCTTCGCGGCACCAGGATGGCGGCGGATGCGGCGAGGCGCATCCGCCGCCGGAGCCTCAGTAGCGATACAGATCGTGCTTGAACGGCCCGCTGACCGGCGCGCCGATGTAGTCGGCCTGCTTGGGCGACAATTTCGTCAGCTTCGCCCCCACCTTGGCCAGATGCAGCGCCGCCACCTTCTCATCCAGATGCTTCGGCAGCGTGTACACTTTCTTCTCGTAACGGCCGGCCGGCGCCGTCCACAGCTCAAGCTGCGCCAGCACCTGGTTCGTGAAGCTGGCGCTCATCACGAAGCTCGGATGGCCGGTGGCGTTGCCGAGGTTCACCAGCCGGCCCTCGGACAACACGATCAGGCGCTTGCCGTCGGGGAACACCACCTCGTCCACCTGCGGCTTGACGTTGTCCCACTTGTAGTTGCGCAGGGCGTCGATCTGGATCTCGCTGTCGAAATGACCGATGTTGCACACGATGGCGCGGTGCTTCATCTTGCGCATGTGGTCGATGGTGATGACATCGACATTGCCGGTCGCGGTGACGAAGATGTCGCCCTTGTCGGCGGCCTCGTCCATGGTCACGACCTCGTAGCCCTCCATCGCCGCCTGGAGCGCGCAGATCGGGTCGATTTCGGTGACCATCACGCGGCAGCCGGCGTTGCGCAGGCTGGCCGAGGAGCCTTTGCCCACGTCGCCGAACCCGTTCACCACGGCGACCTTGCCGGCCATCATCACGTCGGTGCCGCGCCGGATCGCGTCCACCAGGCTCTCGCGGCAGCCGTACAGGTTGTCGAACTTGCTCTTGGTCACGCTGTCGTTGACGTTGATCGCGGGCACTTTCAGGGTGCCGGCCTTCGCCATCTCCCACAGCCGATGCACGCCGGTCGTGGTCTCCTCCGACAGGCCCTTCACGTCATCGAGCATCGCCGGGTATTTCTCGTGCATCAGCACGGTCAGGTCGCCGCCGTCGTCGAGGATCATGTTCGGCGTCCAGCCGTTCGGGCCGCGCACCGTCTGCTCGATGCACCACCAGAATTCCTGTTCGTCCATGCCCTTCCAGGCGAACACCGGGGTTCCGGCGGCCGCCACGCCGGCGGCGGCGTGGTCCTGGGTGGAGAAGATGTTGCACGAGGACCAGCGCACGGTCGCACCCAGATGTTCCAGCGTCTGGATCAGCACGGCGGTCTGGATGGTCATGTGCAGGCAGCCGGCGATGCGCGCGCCGGCCAGCGGCTTGCTGGCACCGTATTCCGCGCGGAGCGCCATCAGGCCGGGCATCTCGTCCTCGGCCATGGCGATCTCCTTGCGGCCCCATTCGGCGAGCGAGATGTCCTTGACCTTGTAGTCGGCGGTGCTGGCGGCGTCGGCCATGTGGTGGCTCCTGTGAGTGTCGCGCGCCATATATAAGGATATGCTTATGTGGGCAATGCCGAACGCGGGGGATGGACGGCACGCGCGAGAAGCGGCTTGCCCGCGCCGCCGGCTTCGTGTCCAGTCCCGCCGCCGCTGGGGAGCCACGCCATGACCGACGCCACGCAACTGCACGCCGACCAGATCGCCTACTGGAACGGCCCCGGCGGCGCGCATTGGGTGGCGCAACAGGCGCACACCGACACCCAGCTTGCCCCGGTCACCGAGGCCCTGCTCGCCGCCGCCGCCCCCGCGCGCGGGCAGCGCGTGCTCGATATCGGGTGCGGCTGCGGCACCACCACGCTGCACGTGGCCGACGCGGTCGGGGCGGAGGGCCATGTGACGGGCCTCGATGTGTCCGGGCCGATGCTGGGCTGGGCGCGCCAGCGTGGCGGCGAGCGGGAGAATCTCGCCTGGGTGCTGGCGGACGCGGCGGCCCATGCCTTTCCGCCCGGCGGGTTCGACCTGCTGATGTCGCGCTTCGGGGTGATGTTCTTCGGCAACCCGCCGGCCGCCTTCGCCAATCTGCGCGCGGGCCTGCGGCCGGGCGGGCGGCTGGTGTTCGCCTGCTGGCGGCCGTTCGAGGAGAACACCTGGATGCGCGTGCCGCTGCACGCCGCCTACCAGCACATTCCCCGCCTGCCGAAGCCCGGTCCGGAGGATCCCGGCCCGTTCGCCTTTGCCGATCCCGAGCGCGTCACCCGCATTCTCACCGGTGCCGGCTGGTCCGCCCCCAGCTTCACCCCGGTGGATGTGATGCTCGACATCGCCGCCGGCGGGGGGCTCGATCTCGCGGTCGAGCAAGCCACCCATATCGGTGCCGCCAGCCGCGCGCTGCGCGAAGCGCCGGAGGAAACCCGACCCGCCGCCATAGCGGCGATCCGCGAGGCGCTGGTGCCCTATCGCGACGGCATGTCGGTCAGGCTGCCAGGGGCGATCTGGATCGTGTCCGCCACGAACGGCTGACACACGGCGGCCCCGCCGGCATCATCACCACAGCCAGGGCGAAAACTCGGCAACCGCCACGGATGCCAGAACGACGACCGCGCTGATGAGCAATCGGCCGCGACGCCCGTCGCGTGCCTGTTGCCGTTCCGCGATCTCGGCGTCATGGATGCGGTGGCGCAAATCCGCGGTGTTCTCGTCCACCAGATGCTCCGGCTCGCCCGCCTCGCCGCCGGCCGCCGCGCCAGCCGCCTCGTCGCCGTCCAACTGCTCATCCGCCGTCTCGCCGGCCATCTGCCTGCGCCAATAGCGCGGAGCCAGTCCATAGGCCGACACAACGGGCCCGGTCGTGCCTGCGGTGTCCGGATGCTCATGGGCCGCCGGGACGCCGGCATGATCCGACGGGACGGCCATGATGTGAATATGCGGGTGGGGTTTTCTGAACCGGCCCTTCGGCGGGGCCGTCAGCGCCGCGAACGCCGCAGCCGGGTGCCGGGTGGACGCCGTTCCGTGGACCAAAGCCATGACCCATCCCCTTCGCTCATCCGGGCTGCCATCGCGTTTTGCTAGCCGCCTTGGATCGGACACAAAATAAGCGCCGGGGACGCCCATACATTGATATGCGTCAATCCTACGATCCGAAAGGAACTCAGGTCGTGGCGCAGCGTGCGGCCGACACAGGAGGTCCCGTGCCGGCCACATACCGCGTCAGGTATTCATCGCGTCGAAGAAATCCTGATTGGTTTTGGAATACTTCAGCTTGTCCAACAGGAAATCCATCGAATCCATTGGCCCCATTGGATTCAGGATCCGCCGCAGCACCCACATCTTGGACAGCGTCGCGCGATCCACCAGCAGCTCTTCCTTGCGGGTGCCCGACTTGGTGATGTCGATCGCCGGGAAGGTGCGCTTGTCGGACAGCTTGCGGTCGAGGATGATTTCCGAGTTACCGGTGCCTTTGAACTC
>JAKBCB010000312.1 GCA_021808185.1 Pseudomonadota bacterium | reverse complement strand
CGCACAGCGCGCGTACACAGGAATGCGTCGCCACCACCGGCGTACGCGACACCTCGGCCGCTTGCAGCATCGC
This sequence comes from Pseudomonadota bacterium, assembly GCA_021808185.1. Classification (GTDB taxonomy): domain Bacteria; phylum Pseudomonadota; class Alphaproteobacteria; order Acetobacterales; family Acetobacteraceae; genus CAJCJG01. Next base: position 5,015 of record JAKBCB010000312.1, on the reverse strand, counting down.
GGCCTTGGAAACGTGGGAGATGTCCACGACCATGCCGAGCCGGTTCATCTCGGCGATCGCCGCGCGCCCGATGTCGGACAGGCCGCCATGTTCGGCCGGCCCATCGCCCAGATCGGCGCGCGGGTTGGAACTGTCGGCCAACGCGTTGTGGCCGGTATGCGTCAGCGTCATGTAGCGCGCGCCGAGTTCGGCGAAACGGCGCAGATGGCCGGGGTCGCCGGCGCAGGCGTGGCCGTTCTCCACCGCCGGCACCACGGCGGTATCGCCATCGCGGACCGCGGCTTCGATCTCGCCGGCCGAGCGGCACAGGCGCGCGCCGGGCACCTGCCCCATCGCACGGATTGCCTCCAGCATCGCGATGGCGCGGGCGAACGCCGCCGCGTCGGCCGCCGGAGAACGGCGGGTCTGCGGCACGTATGCCGCGAAAATCCCGCAGGCCAAGTGCCCCCGCCGCATCTTCGGCAGATCCACCCGCCGCTGCGTCTCCGCCGTGAAGGCGGGTCCGTCCGGCCAGGGGATATCGATATGGCTGTCGAGTGTCAGCAGGCTGCGGTGCAGGTCGAGCGGATCGGTCATGGCCGCACCGTCGATGCGCCGCCGCCGTCCGTCAAGCCCGCCCGCGCTCATACGGTGCCAGTTGCCGGCTGACGAACCGCCCGGCCTGGGCTATACGGACGCGGGCTGTTCCCGTAGCTCAGCAGGATAGAGCACAGGATTCCTAATCCTGGGGCCGTGGGTTCGAATCCCGCCGGGAACGCCAAACGCATCGAAGAACCGAAAAGCGAAAGCGGCCAGCCCGGTAGCGGGACGAGAGAACCGGGTCCACGTATGGCGAACGCGAAGTATTGCGCGGCAGGGCCGCCGGCCAGCGGCGGCTGCCGGTCGCATGCGGGCCAGTCGCGGCGGCTGGCATGCATGCCACCGCGCTGTCCGCCTCCATCACATTATGATCGCATCCCTTTTATACTTGGGCTGCTCCACTTATACCACGCCAAAGCGCCGCGACACCCCGGCTACCGGACCCGTGAGCGTTCGCCGTCGGCCAGCGCGATCTCGGTGATCCGCAGGCCGTTGGCGGCGATGCGGGAGGGGAACGCGTCGCGCAGCCGTTCCTCGTGGATCGGGATCACGCGGCGTGTGTCGCCGCCCGCCAGTTGCACCATCTTGTCGGTGGTCAGCATCAGGTTGGTCTGGCTGCCGACCGCGAGGCCGACGGGGATGTATTGCGGGTCGGACGGGGCGGTGCCGACGATGTTGTCGAAGCTGTACACGAGATCGCCGGCCAGCACCCAGGAATCCGCGCTGTGCGCGGCGCCGTCGTTGCGCACATGGACGAACATCGAGCCCCAGGTGTGCGTATCGAACGCCGCGTGCAGGTCGATGCCGGGCAACACGGACTGGCGATCGCCGTCGATGCACACGAGGCGGCCCTGCCGCGCGAGATCGACCACGCGCATCACGTCGCCCGGATCGGTCGCCAGCATCAGCCAGCGGAACCGGCGATCCAGCGACATCGCCCACACCCACTTCGAGAGTTCCTTCTCCTGGATGTAGAACGTGGCGTTGGGGAAGGCATCGGTGTTGCCCATGTGGTCGAAATGCGCGTGGGTGATGAAGATGTGGCGCACTTCCTCCGGGGTCACGCCGCATTCACCCAGCACGGCAGCCGGCGCGTGCCAGTTCTCCACGCCGAAATTCTTCGCCATGATGCCGCCGTAGTCCTTGTCGTTGTACCCGACATCGACCATGGCCGCGGTGCCGTGGCCTTTGATCAGCACATAGCAATACGGCAGCTTGCGGTAGCCCTGGTTGTGCGCGCCATAGACGATGCCGCTGACATGGTAGTTGCTGACATAGCTGTATTCGAGCACCCAGATCGAGTAGTCGGCCATGGTCGTTACTCCCTGATCGATGGTTCGTTGGTCCGTGCCGGCGCCGGGTGGCGGGCGCAGCATCCTTGCGCAAACGCGACCACCTCGAAGCCGGGCAGCGCGCCGGCGGCCCATTGCAGGTCGCGATAGCCCATGCGCAGCGGCTGCATCACGGCGTCGGTCGCGCTGTCGTCGGCGCCACGCAGGTGCCGCCGCGCCGCCGTGAGTGCCGCGCCGATGGCGCGCGCGGCGTCCGCGAGATGGCGATGGTGATGCCGGCCCCGCGGCGGCGGACGCACCCGCGACACCGCATCGGTCGCCGCCTGCTGCGCGGTCTCCGCGAGTTCCAGCATCGGGTGCCCGGCCGCGCCGTGCGCGCCGGTGACAGCCAGCACCAGCACGCCCGCGATCTGCCCCGCCGCCTGCCGCAACTGGTCGAACGGCAACTGCATCGCTTCGACATAGCGCAACGTCGCGTCGTCGAGGTCGCGCGCCAGCGCGTCGGTGATGCCGGCCGGCGGCGGCGCGTCGCAGGGCGGCAGGCTGGGCGGGCGCGGGCCGTCGTCGATCCGCTTCATCCGCGCGCCGCCCCTTCGGTCGAGGCACGCGCGATGAACGTGCCGGGGATCAGATGCGTCGTCGGCGCCGCCGCCGGCCCGGCGAGTGCGTCCTTCAGGCACTGCACCGTCGCTTCCACCATGCGCGCCAGCGGCTGCTGCACCGTGGTCAGCCGGTACGACGGCCAGTTCGCCATCGGGATGTCGTCGAAGCCGACAACGGCGATGTCCTCGGGCACGCGCATGCCGCATGCATGGCGGAACGCATCCATGCCGCCGACGGCCATGATGTCGTTGGCGAAGAACACCGCATCCGGCCGCAGCGGCGCGAGTTCCATGGCCGCGACATATCCGGAATCGTAGCTGTATTCCTGCCCCGCCATGCAGGCGAACAGCTCCAGCCCAAGCTCGCGCAGCCGCCCGCGGAAGCCGCGCTCGCGCTCCACATTGGTGGAGGTGTTTCGTTTGCCCGAGACATAGGCGAGGCGGCGATGGCCGCGCGCGACGAGGTAGTCGGCGATCTCGCGCGCGCCGGCTTCGTTGTCGCAGGAAACCGTGCTCACGCCCGCATCCGGCACGGTGCGGTTGATGAGCACGGCCGGGCGTCCGGTCGCGGTCCACACCCGCGCCATTTCCGAGGAAATCGTGGCCGAGGCGATCACCACGGCCTCGACCTGGTACTGCATCAGCAGCGGCAGTTCGCTGTCCACCTCCTGACCCGGCGGCACGTTGAACAGCAGCGTTTGCAGGCCAATCTGTTGCAGCCCCTGAGCCAGTTGCTCCAGCATTTCCGGATAGAACGGGTTCGTCATCGTCGCCATCACGATGCCCACGATATTGCTGCGGCGCGTGGTCAGGCTGCGGGCGATGATGTTCGGCTGGTAGCCCAGTTGGCGTGCCGCATCCAGCACACGCGCGCGCATCACCGGCGAGATGCTGGCATCCTGGCTGTACGCGCGCGAGATCGTGGACTGCGAAATCCCCAGCGTGCGCGCAAGCTCCCGCGACGTCACCGGCTTGCGCTCACGCGGTTGCGGGATGTCGTCGGGCGCCATGGCGCGGCTCAGGCCGCGTTCTTGCCGCCGTAGCGGCGCACGCGCAGATCGGCCTGCGCCTGATGCCCCGCAAAGTTCTCGATCGCGCACAGCCGCGAGCAGTACTCGCCGATCATCGCGCTCGCCTGCTCCGTGACCTGTTGATACGTCACCGTCTTGAGGAATTTGCCGACCCACAGCCCGCCGGTATATCGCGCCGCCTTCTTGGTCGGCAGCGTGTGGTTGGTGCCGATCACCTTGTCGCCGTAAGCGACGTTGGTCTCCTTGCCGAGAAACAGCGCGCCGTAGTTCGTCATCCGCTCCAGGAACCAGCGCGGATCGCGCGTCAGCACCTGCACATGCTCGGAGGCGATGCGGTCCGCTTCCCGCACCAGTTCATCGTCGGTGTCGCACAGGATCACCTGGCCGTGGTCGCGCCACGCGACGCTCGCGATATCGGCGGTCGGCAGGCGCGTCAGCTGGCGCTGCACCTCGGCTTCGATGCCGTCGGCAAGACGCGGCGAGGTGGTGAGCAGGATCGCCGGCGAGGTCGGGCCGTGCTCGGCCTGGCCGAGCAGGTCGGTGGCACACATCTCCACATCGGCCGAGTCGTCGGCGATGATCAGCGTCTCGGTGGGGCCCGCGAACAGGTCGATGCCGACACGGCCGTACAATTGCCGCTTCGCCTCCGCGACATAGGCATTGCCGGGGCCGACCAGCATATCGACCGGCTCGATCGTCGGCGTGCCGAGCGCCATCGCCGCGACCGCCTGGATACCACCCAGGATGTAGATTTCATCGGCTCCGCCGAGCGCCATGGCCGCGACCGTCGCCGCCGGCGGCGCGCCGTTCAGCGGCGGCGTGCAGGCGATCACCCGTTTCACCCCCGCCACGCGCGCGGTCACGACGCTCATATGGGCCGAGGCCACCATCGGGTAGCGACCGCCGGGCACGTAGCAGCCGACGCTGTTGACCGGAATGTTCTTCTGGCCGAGGCGGATGCCGGGCAGCGTCTCGACCTCGAAGTCTTGCAGGCTGGCGCGCTGCGCTTCGGCGAAGCGGCGGATCTGTGCCTGCGCGAATGTGATGTCGGCGATGGTCCGTTCCGGCAGGCTGGCGATCAACGCCTGAATCTCGGCGTCGGACAGGCGGAAGCTCGCCGGCTGCCATGTGTCGAACCGCGCCGACAGGTCGCGCACCGCCGCGTCGCCGCGCCGCGCGACGTCCTCAAGGATGCCTTCCACGGCCTGGCGCACTTGCTTGTCCGCCTCGGCGGCCTCGGCCTCGGTCTTACCGGTTTTCAGATAACGGATCATGCTCTCATTCCTCCTCCACGCGCCCCTCCGCCACGCGCCGGGCCGGCACCGCGCGGTGCCGGCCCGGCGCCCGCACTTCAGGGCTGGACGGTCGCCTTGACTTTGGTCAGCGGATACAGATCGCCCGACGGGTTGCACTTCTGGCAGTTGATGCCCGGGGTGTCGGGGGCCGCCTGCACCTCGGCCGGCAGCGGCTGGATCGTCATGCCCGGCGTCGGCTTGCCGTCGAGAGCCGTC
>JAKBCB010000311.1:2057-5089 GCA_021808185.1 Pseudomonadota bacterium | reverse complement strand
GGCGACGATCAGCTTGCCGTCGGCCGGAACCCACGACTTGTCGCCTTTCAGCGTCTTGATGATGTTGATGGCCGAGAGGTAGCCGAACTCGTACGGCTGCTGGACGATGGTGGACTCGATCGTGCCGTCCTCGATGCCGCGCAGGGTGCGCTGGTCCTCGTCGAAGCCGACGATCTTCACCTTGCCGGCCTTGCCCGCCGCCTTCACCGCGTCATAGATCAGCGGCGTCTCGTAGCTCCACAGCCCGGACATCAGCGCCAGGTCGGGATATTTCACCAGCACGCTTTCCATGTTCGCCTTGGCCTTGGCGAAGTCCACCTGGTCGGTGAACACGTCGATCAGTTCGATCTTGGTGCCGGCGATGGCTTCCTTGATGCCCTGCACGCGCTCGCGGGCATTGTCGGCATCCATGGTGCCGACGAATAGCGCGATCTTGCCGCCGTTCGGCAGCGCCTTCTTGATCTGTTCGCCCGCCTGCCGGCCGGCGGCGACGTTGTCGGTGCCGATATAGGCGAGGCGCTTGCTCTGCGGCGCGTCGCTGTCGGTGGTGAGCAGAACCGTCTTGGCCGCGACCTTGTCGAGTTCTTCGGTCGCGTGCGCCGCGTCATCGACCGACACCGAGATACCGGCCACGCCGCGCACCAGCAGGTCGTCCAGCTCGCGCCGCTGGCCGGCCGCGGTGCCCTCGTTGGTGACGATCAGCTCGATGTTGTATTCGGGGTGTTCCTTCTGCGCCTTCTCCAGCCCGCGCCCGGCGATGGTCCAGAAGTCGGCGGCGACGTTGGTGACGAGCGCGATGGTCGGCTTGTCGGCGGCGTGCGCCGTGCCCATGGCGAGGCCAAGCGCGAACACGCTGGCGAGCAGAGGCGATATCATTCGCTTCATTGTCTATGTTCCTGAACGTTTCCAAGACGGTATTCTTGCCGCGAGGGGAGCCCCCGGCACTCTTCATTGGTCGGGCAATTATGCCCGTCGGCCGCCACGTTCCCCCTCGGCGCCGGAGAATAAGTCATGCAATTCGAAATTTGAAAGCACGAAATCGCGTGCCCGGCCGGCGTGGCGCTCAGGTCAGGTGCAGCAGTTGCGCCTTGAGATAGGCGCTTTCGGGCAACTGCGGGTGCACCGGGTGGTCCGGCCCGGCGCCGCCGGCAAAGACGATACGCCCCTCCCGCCGCGCCCGCTGCACGCCCTCGGCGATGACGCCGGCGAACAGGTCGGCCGGCGCGTGGTGGCTGCACGAGGCGACGAACAGGAACCCGCCCGGCGCCACCAGCGGGGCGGCGAGGCGGGCCATGCGACCATAGGCGCGCAGGCCGGCCGCCTGGTCTTTCTTCGATTTGGCGAAGGCCGGCGGGTCGCACACCACGATGTCGAAGGTCTCGCCCGCCTGCCCCAGCTCCGTCAGCACGTCGAAGGCATCGCCGCGACGGCTCGCCACCCGGCCGGCGAGGCCATTGAGCGTGGCGGCGGCCTGGGCTTTGTCGAGCGCCGGGCCGGACGCGTCCACCAGGGTGACATGCGCGGCCCCGGCGGCGGCGCAGCCCAGCCCGAAGGCGCCGGTATGGCAGAACACATCCAGCACCCGCGCGCCCGCGGCGAGCGAGGCCACTCTCTCGCGATGCGGCCGCTGGTCGAAGAACCAGCCGGTTTTCTGCCCCGCCAGCGGGTCGATGGGAAAGCGCACCCCGCCTTCCTCCACCACCGCCGTGGCGTCCGTGCCGAGCAGCAGCTCGACCCGTTCGGACAGGCCCTCATGCGTGCGCGACGGCGAGTCGTTGCGGGCCACGATGGCACGCACCGGCAACAGGCCGGTCAGCGCCGCCACGATCTCCGGGGTCAGCCGGTCCATGCCGGCCGTATTCGCCTGCATGACAAGCACATCGTCGTATCGGTCCACGATCAGCCCCGGCAGCCGGTCGGCTTCCGCGTGTACCAGCCGGTGGAACCGCCCGAGGCCGAGTTTTTCACGCAGCGCAATGGCCGCGACGATGCGGCCGCGCACGAATTCCGCGTCGATCGCCGCTTGCGGGTCGCGGTCCAGCAGCCGCGCCGCGATCAGGCTGTGCGGGTTGAACATGAAGGTGCCGAGCCGCCAGCCGTCGTCGCTTTCCAGCCGCACCGGGGCGCCGGGTGGCATTGCCCGGTATTCCGGCTTCATCGCGATCTCGTTGCTGAACGCCCAGGGATGGCCGGATTTCAGCCGCCGTTCCTGTCCCTTGTTCAGCCGCAGCAGCGGATGCGGCGCGGCGCCGGTTTCAGGCGGCAATCGCGAGCCCCCGCGGCAGCACCGCGCGCAGGGCCACCACCAGCGCGTCCATCATCGCGTCGGTGTGCAGCGGCGTCGGTGTCAGGCGCAGCCGCTCATGCCCCACGGGCACCGTCGGGTAGTTGATCGGCGTCGCGTAGATCGAGAATTCGTCGAGCAGCCGCCGGCTGACGTCCCGGCACAGCGTCGCCTCGCCGACATGCACGGGCACGATATGGCTGACCGAGGCGATACGCGGCAGCCCGGCAGCGTCCAGCTTCTGCTTCAGCCGCTCCGCCCGCTCGAACAATGTCGCCCGGCGTTCGGCGTTGGCGCGGACGTGGCGCACGCTGGCCAGCGCCGCGCCCACCGTGGTCGGCGGCAGCGAGGTGGTGAAGATGAAGCCCGACGCGGTCGAGCGCAGCCAGTCGATCAGCTCGGCATCGCCCGCGATGTAGCCGCCATGGCAGCCGAACCCCTTGGCGAGCGTGCCCTCGATCAGGTCGATCCGGTGCAGCACCCCGTCGCGCTCGGCAACACCGCCGCCGCTCGGGCCATACATGCCGACGGCGTGCACCTCGTCCAGATAGGTCATGGCGCCGTGGCGCTCGGCGAGGTCGCAGATGCCGGCGATGTCGGCAATATCGGCGTCCATCGAATAGACGCTTTCGAAGGCGATCAGTTTCGGCGCCTCCGGCGGGGCCGCGCGCAGGCGTGCTTCAAGGTCGTGCAGGTCGTTGTGCGCGAACACGTGCACGGTGGCGCGGGCGCCCTTGATGCCGGCGAT
>JAKBCB010000311.1:0-2047 GCA_021808185.1 Pseudomonadota bacterium | reverse complement strand
TGGAGGCGTGGTTCTTCTGGTCGGAGAACACATGCCAGTCCGGCAGGCTGCGCAGGATGGTGGTCAGCCCCGCCTGGTTGGCGACGTAGCCGGAGGTGAACAGCAGCGCCGCCTGTTTCTGGTGCAGGCTGGCCAGTTCGGCTTCCAATGCGTCGTGCAGGTGGCTGGTCCCGGCGATGTTGCGCGTGCCGCCGGCGCCGGCACCCATGCTCCGCGCCGCTTCCATCGCCGCCTCGACCACGACCGGGTGCACGCCCATGCCGAGATAGTCGTTGGACGACCACACCGTGATCTCCCGCGCCTGCCCGTCGCGTTCCAGCGTGTAGATGGGGAAACGCGCGGCGTGCTTGCGCAGCGGCGTGAAGGTGCGATAGCGACCCTGCGCACGGATGCGCTCAAGCTCGGCACGGGCGGCGAGGCGGAACGGGTGCATTCGGCGTCTATCCTCTCGGGTTGCCCGGCGCACAGCCGCCGAGCCTCTCCCCGATGCATCGCTTCTACGAATGGTCCTGTCGTTGACGCGAGTCAAAGTCCCGCGCGCGGGACTGGGTCTCAGTGGGCGAAGACCTGCACCTGCCGGGGCGGATTGCCCGGGTCGCCGCGCAGGCTGACGGTGACGCGCTCGGGCGGCACGCGGTTGGCCTGGATTTCGCGCGCCACCATCGCCGCATCGTCCTGCCCCTGTTTGATGAATTTGTCCTGCGCGTCGCGGCTGGCCATGACCGGGACGGGGGTGACGACGTCGAACACGGCGTTGGGGTTGTGTGCCTCGGCGCCCAGAACCGCCAGGGCCAGGGCGGGGCGCCAGTTGGCATCGGCGATGGCGAAGCTGATGGTCAGGATCGGTTTGCGCTCCTGCGCCGCCCGCGCCAGTTCCGCCGCCGAGGGTGCCGTCGGCGTGCGCTCGAAGGTGCGCTGGTCCACCAGCTTGCAGCCGGCCAACGCGATCAGGGCCAGCACCAGGGCGCCCCGTCGCCCGCGGGCGGAGGGCGCCAGGACGCGAAGCGGCGTCAGCTCCGGTACTCCGGCTGCTCGCGGTCCAGCACGCGCTTGATGCTTTGCAGGTGCAGCCCCGCGCTCTCGCGTCCCTCGGCCATCATCTGCTGGTAGGTCCGCGCCGCCACCTCCGGCCGCACCGGCTTCAGCGGCCGGCCGGTGGACAGCGCAAGGCGTTGCGCCTCGCAGGCACGCTCAAGGTAATAGAGGTCGTCCCACGCGGCGGCGATGCTCTCGCCGACCACCAGCACGCCGTGGTTGCGCATGAATACGATGTCGGCGTCGCCCAGGCTCGCGGCGATCCGGTCGCCCTCGCTCTCGTCCAGCGCGAGGCCGTTGTAATCGTCGTCCACCACCGTGCGGCCGTAGAATTTCAGCGCCGACTGCCCGGCCCAGGCCAGCGGCGGCCCCTCCAGCATCGCCAGCGCGGTCGCGTTCGGCATATGGGTATGGAAGGCGGCGCGGGCGCGCGGCACCTGCTTGTGCAGGCGGGCATGGATGTAGAAGGCCGTCGCCTCCGGCGCGCCGTGCCCCTCGATCACGTTGCCGTTGAAGTCGCAGACCAGCAGGCGCGAGGCGGTGATCTCGCCGAACGCCCAGCCGATCGGGTTGACCAGGAACAGGTCGTCGCGCCCCGGCACGCTGGCGGAGAGATGGTTGCACACCCCTTCGTGCATCCCGAGCTTGGCCGCCATGCGGAAGCAGGCGGCCAGGTCCACGCGCGCCTGCCAGACCGCCTCGCGGTCCAGATCGGTATTGCGCAGCACCGGGGGCGCGGCGGCGGGGCGGAGTTCCTGGGCCATGCAATATGCTCCTGTGACGGCAAAGCCTTGCAGCAAGCCGGGGCGCGGGCAAGGTGCGGCTCGGCTTGCCCTGTCGCGGCGCGCTCTCTAATAGCGTGGCAACCCCCGGAGGAACCATGGCGTCCATCGGCGAACTGCCCACGGATAACCCCGCGCTGGCCCAACAGGCCGCGATTCTGGCGCGCCCGATGACGCCGGAGCGGCGTATGGCCGACGCGATCCGCGCGCTCACCATCGACGCGGTGGAA
>JAKBCB010000310.1 GCA_021808185.1 Pseudomonadota bacterium | reverse complement strand
GCGCGTTGGCGTTCCAGGCGGCGACGAAATCTTCGGTCATGTGCGTCACTCCGCTGCGACCGCGAGGGTCGCGTTCTGCCGCATCCACGTGTGCATCGCCGCCGCCGCGTCGCGGCCGTCGCGGATCGCCCAGACCACCAGGCTCGCGCCGCGCACGATGTCGCCGGCGGCGAAAACCCCGGGCAGGCTGGTCATGAAGCTCGTGTGGCCCACCTTCAGCGTGCCCCAGCGCGAGACGGTCAACGCCGGCTCGCTGAACGCCGCCGGCAGATCCTCCGGGTCGAAGCCCAGCGCCTTAATGACGAGGTCGGCCGGGATGGTGAAATGGCTGCCCTCGACCGGCTCCACGCTCTGCCGGCCGGAGGCGTCGGGCAGGCCGAGGCGCATGCGCGCCGCCCGCACGCCGGTGACGCTGGTGTCGCCCAGGAACGCTTCGGGCGCGGAGAGCCAGACGAACTCCACGCCCTCCTCCTCGGCGTTCTTCACCTCGCGGATGGAGCCCGGCATGTTGGCGCGGTCGCGCCGATACAGACATTTGACGGAGGCCGCACCCTGGCGCACCGCCGTGCGGACGCAGTCCATCGCGGTGTCGCCGCCGCCGATGACGACGACATGCTTGCCCGCGGCATCGAGCGTGCCGGAGGCAAAGGCGGGAACATTCTCGCCGAGGCCCTGGCGGTTGGAGGCGGTGAGGTAGTCCAGCGCGGGGACGATGCCGGGCAGGCCCACGCCGGGGCCGCCGATGTCGCGCGCCTTGTACACGCCGGTGGCGATCAGCACCGATTCATGGCGCTGCCGCAGGTCGGAAAAGCTCAGGTCGCGACCGATCTCCACGCCGAGATGGAAGACCACGCCGGCTTCCTCCAGCAGTTTCCAGCGCCGCAGCACAATGTGCTTTTCCAGCTTGAAGCCGGGGATGCCGTAGATCATCAGGCCGCCGGCGCGGTCGTGGCGGTCGTACACGTGCACCGCGTAGCCACGCCGGCGCAGCATGTCGGCCGCGGCAAGGCCGCCCGGCCCCGCGCCGATGATGCCGACCGACATGCCATTCTCCACGATCGGCGTGCCGGGCTTGACCCAGCCGCGCTCGAACGCGGTGTCGGTGATGTAGCGTTCGACGGCGCCGATGGTGACGCTGTCGAAGCCCTTCTCGATGACGCAGTTGCCCTCGCACAGCCGGTCCTGCGGGCAGATGCGGCCGCAGATTTCGGGAAAGTTGTTGGTGGCGGAGGACACCTCGTACGCCTCCTCCAGCCGCCCCTCGGCGGTCAGCTTCAGCCAGTCCGGGATGTTGTTCGAGAGCGGGCAATGCACCTGGCAGAACGGCACGCCGCACTGGCTGCACCGGCTGGCCTGCGCCTTGGCGCGCGGCGGGTCGAATTCCTCGTAGATTTCGCGGAAATCGGCGCTGCGCAGCGCGACCTCGCGCTTGTCCGGGGTCTGCTGCTGAAGGCGGACGAATTGCAACATGCGCTCGGGCATCGGCGCTCTCCCCCGTTGGGCGTCGGTCTCCGGGCACGGCTGTGCCTGGGCTGCAACCGTTATAGGACAGCAGGGATGCCGTTGCGAGTCGAATCTTGCGACTATGGCAATAATGCTGCCCTAATCGCCACAAGAACCTGTCCGGACAGTCAGGGCGTCGATGGACGTTCCAACTAAAAGGTCCGAATCGGGACCGTTATGTGGCGTACAGCACCCGCTTCCCACCGCCCGGCCGGAACCGCGCCAGATACTGCGGCACCACCATGTCCACCGGCGTCGGTCGAATCCCGAGTTCGGCCAGGCTCAGCACCCCCTGCCCCACCACGTTGTCGCGGCCCAGCAGCACGAGTTGGTCCCGCGTGAGCAGCTTGCCCGGCAGCCGCTCCAGCACCGCCGCCTGCAGCGCGGCCAGCCCCATCGGCACGTTCACCAGCCAGCGGTTGCGGCGCGTCTGCGCCAGAATCCAGGTCAGCACCTGGCGGAAGGTGAGCACCTCCGGGCCGCCGAGTTCATAGACCCGCCCCGCCGCCTCCGGCCGGGTCAGGGCCGCCATCACCGCGTCCGCCACGTCGCCGACATAGACCGGCTGGAACCGCGTCGCCCCGGCGATCACCGGCATCACCGGCGAGATCGCCGCCAGCGCCGCAAAGCGGTTGAAGAACTGGTCCTCCGGGCCGAACACGATGGAGGGGCGCAGGATGGTGGCGGCGGGGAACGCGGCGCGCACTCCCTGCTCGCCCTGCCCCTTGCTGCGCGCATACAGGCTGGGCGAGGCCGGATCGGCACCGATCGCCGAGACATGGACCAGCCGCTTCACCCCGGCCGCCGCCGCGGCCTCGGCCACATGGCGCGCGCCATCGGCCTGCACACGCTGGAAGTCCCCCGGCTTGGGCTCGGCCAGGATGCCGACGAGGTTGACGACCAGTTCCGCCCCCTCGACCGCGCGCGCCACCGCCGCCGGGTGCGTCACGCTCGCGGCCAGCGGCACCACCTGCCCCACGGCCCCCATGGTTTTCAGGAACAGCGCCGCCTCCGGGTCGCGCACGGCGACGCGGACCACGTAGCCCGCCGCCGCGAGCCGCTTGACCACGTAGCGGCCGATGAATCCCGAGCCGCCGAAAACCGTCGCCACGCTGCGCGTCGCCATTGTTCGCTCCTGCAATAACGGCCCATTGATATGCGCGGGCCGCCGGTCGCTCAAGATCGCCCCCGGTATCGCAGCGATGGCAGCGGATTGCCAGTTGACCTGGGCCGGGGGCGGGGCTACATCGCGCCCCCACCGAATGCCCCGGCCGAGCTTCTGGCCCGGGCGCACCGAATGCCCAGGTGGCGGAATTGGTAGACGCGCAGGTTTCAGGTACCTGTGGCCGCAAGGTCGTGGAAGTTCGAGTCTTCTCCTGGGCACCATCGGCGGGGATTTAGCCGGCGCCGCCGCGCCGGCCCCGGCTCCCCCGGGGCGGCGGGCCGCCCGAGACACAGGCGGCACCGACATGGCGGACATCACCCAGTTCATCCCGAGCGGCAGCATCCGGCTGTATCGCAACGACCTGCCGGACGGGCTGAACCTCGGCCCGGTCGTCGCCGTCGATACCGAGACGATGGGCCTCGACGCGCGCCGCGACCGGCTGTGCCTCGTGCAGCTCTCCGCCGGCGACGGCTCGGCGCATCTGGTGCAGATCGTGCCCCCCGCGCTCGGCGGGCGCGGTGCCGACTGTCCGAACCTCAAGGCGCTGATGGCCGACCCGAGCACGGTGAAGTTGATGCACTTCGCCCGTTTCGATGTCGGCATGCTGCGCCACGCGCTGGGCGTGCGCGTGGCCCCGGTGCGCTGCACCAAAATCGCCGCCAAGCTGGTGCGCACCTTCACCGACCGGCACGGCCTGCGCGATCTGTGCCGCGAATTGCTCGGCGTCGAAATCTCCAAGCAGCAGCAGACCTCCGACTGGGGCGCGGCTGAGTTGACGCCGGAGCAACTCGTCTATGCGGCATCGGACGTGCTGCATCTGCATGCGCTGTGGGAGCGGCTGGAAGCGCTGCTGCGGCGCGAGGGGCGGCTCGATCTCGCGCAAGCCTGCTTCGACTTCCTGCCGGAGCGCGCGGAGCTGGATTTGTTGGGCTGGGACGCGCCGGACATTTTCGCCCACTGAACCCGCCCCGGCCGGTTCAAGCGCGCCGCGCGGCATTGCTGCGCTGCGGCATCGCACTATATTTCTAACGGTTACGGCGGATTGACCCCGCTGGACCACGCTTCTAGACCATCATGATGTCGAGTCTGCCCGGAGTTCGTCCGCCCGCATGACCGCAGAAGTCGCTTTCCTGAACCGCGACCTCGACGTGGCCCGCGATGTCCTGACAACCGAAGCCGCCGGGCTGACCGCCCTCGCGGCGGCCTTGGATGGCGGATTTGCGCGCGCCGTCGATCTGCTGGCCGCCGCCGCCGGGCGCGTGGTCGTCACCGGCATGGGCAAGTCCGGCCATGTCGCGCGCAAGATCGCCGCCACCCTCGCCTCCACCGGGACGCCCGCGCAGTTCGTGCATCCGGCCGAGGCCTCGCACGGCGATCTCGGGATGATCGTGCGCGGCGACGCGGTGCTGGCGCTGTCCAACTCGGGCGAGACGGCGGAGCTGGCCGACCTGATCGAGCATGCCCGCCGCTTCGGCCTGCCGCTGGTCGCCATCACCGCCAAGCAGGAGAGCACGCTGGCGCAGGCCGCGGATGTGCTGCTGCTGCTGCCGCCGGCCCCGGAAGCCTGCCCGATCGGCCTCGCGCCGACCACCAGCACCACGATGCAGCTGGCGCTCGGCGACGCGCTCGCCGTGGCGCTGCTGACCAGGCGCGGCTTCGGCGCGGGGGATTTCCGCCAGTTCCATCCGGGCGGGCGGCTCGGCGCGCGGCTGCGCCGGGTGCGCGACCTGATGCACGGCGGCGAGGACATGCCGCTGGCCCGGCCCGAGACGCCGATGCACGCGGCGCTGATCGAAATGTCCGCCAAGCGCTTCGGCTGCCTCGGGGTGGTCGATGCCGGCGGCTGCCTGATCGGCATCGTCACCGACGGCGATCTGCGCCGCCACATGGGGCCCGATCTGCTCGCCCGCCCGGTGGGGGAGATCATGACGCGCGCGCCGCGCGGCGTCGGGCCGGAGGCGCTGGCGGCCGATGCGCTGCGGGTGATGAACGCGCCGCCGAGCCCGATCACCACGCTGTTCGTGGTGGACGCGGCGCGCCGGCCGCTCGGCATCCTGCATGTGCACGATTTGTTGCGGGCTGGCGTCGCATGACCATCGCCCCCATGCCCGCGCGCGGCGGCGCCCGGGTGCGTGCGCCGATCCCCGCGCGTCGCATCGGCCGGCCGGTGCAGGTGGTGGTCGCGCGCATGGCGCGCCGGCGCTGGCTGCTCGCGCTGCTCAAGCGACTGCTGCCTCTGGCGGCCCTGGCGCTGCTCGCGGCGCTGGCGCTGTGGCCGGAACTGGAGCGGGAGGCCGACCACTCGCGCCTGAGCTACCGCCGTGGCGGCGGGACGCCGGAAAGCGGCAAGATGGTGGGGGCCAGCTATCATGGCGTCGATGCCAACAACCGCCCCTACACCATGACCGCCGCGACCGCGCATCAGGTGAA
>JAKBCB010000309.1 GCA_021808185.1 Pseudomonadota bacterium | reverse complement strand
GAGGGCGGCCAGCGCTTCCGGGTCGATCTCGCGCACCAGATCGCCGGGGATGTCCCCGCTCTCGGGGCCGATCGTGCCGTGGAACTGCATCCCATCCATGGCTATGTTCCCTGTCCGTTCGTGTGCTACCTTGCCAACACCAACGGGAACGGTCAAGAACATTAAGGGAACATGCTCTCGGTCGTGATCCCCACGCGCAACGCCGCCGCCACGCTGCCGGCGACGCTCGCGGCCCTCGCCGGCGGACCGGAGGAGGTCGTGGTGAGCGATGGCGGCAGCACGGATGGCACGCCCTGCGTGGCGGCGTCGCTGGGCGCGCGCGTCGTCATGGCGGCACTCGGGCGGGGCGGGCAACTGGCGGCCGGCATCGCGGCCGCGCGCGGGGACTGGCTGTTGCTGCTGCACGCGGATACGCGCCTCGCCCCCGGCTGGGCGGAGATTTGTCGCGATTTCATCGCGGCCGGCCCCGCGCGCGCGGGCTATTTTCGCTTTGTCCTGGCGAGCGAGGACGCGCGCGCGCGCCGGCTGGAGCGCGCGGTGGCGTGGCGCTGCCGCCGGCTCGCGCTTCCTTACGGCGACCAGGGCCTGCTCATCCCGCGCGCGCTGCTCGATGCCGTGGGTGGGGTACGAGACCTGCCGTTGATGGAGGATGTCGATCTTGTCAGGCGCCTCGGCCGGCATCGGCTCGCGCCGCTGGCGGCGGCGGCGGTGACATCGGCGGCGCGCTGGGAGCGCGACGGCTGGTATCGGCGCTCGGCGCGCAATCTGCTGTGCCTGCTGTTGTATTTTTGCGGCGTGCCGCCGCGCGCGGTGGCAAGGCTGTATTCGTGACAGACACAGTCTATGTCTTTGCCCGCGCGCCGCGCCTGGGCACGGTCAAGCGGCGGCTGGCCGCCGGTATCGGGGCACCGGCGGCGCTGCGTTTCTATCGCGCCACGCTGGCCGTGACGCTGCGCCGCCTCGCCCACGACCGGCGCTTCCGCACCGTGCTGGCGATCACGCCGGACGGCGCGCGCGGTCCGTGGCGGCAGGGGCTGCCCACGGTGCCGCAGGGGCGCGGCGATCTCGGGCAGCGCATGCACCGCGCCGTGTCTCGCCACCGGCGCGGTCGCGTGGCCATCGTCGGCGCCGACATTCCGGATCTGCGCGCGGACGACGTTGCCGCCGCGTTCCGGCGCCTGCGGGGGGCGGATGCCTGTTTCGGCCCCGCCGAGGATGGCGGCTATTGGCTGGTGGCCCTCGGCGCGCGCCGGCCGGCGCGGCCGTTCGCGCGGGTGCGCTGGTCCGGTCCGCACGCGCTGGCCGATACCCTCGGGAATTTCAATCGCCATGCCGTTGCCTTCCTGCGCAGGTTGCGCGACGTGGACACCGAAGACGATTTGCGAGCACCCGCCCCATGAACCTGCCGATCCGCCTGCGCCGCGCCGCGCGACTGCCGTTGCTCTCGCCGCGCCAATGGCTGCGCCGGCTGGGAACCTGGGTCGGCGCGGTGCTGGTGGCGGTGCTCGCCGTCGGCTTCGCGCGCGCGGCGGACGCCGCGCAACTGCTCTCGGCGCGGCTGCTGGACGGGCGGCCGTTGCTGATCCTGGCACTCGCGCCGGCCGGGCTCGCGCTGTCGGTCTGGCTCACGCGCCGTGTGTTTCCCGGCGCGCAGGGCTCGGGGATTCCGCAGACCATCGCGGCGCTGCACATGACCGACCCGGTCGCGATCGGCCGCGTGCTCTCGCCGCGCATCGCGGTGGGCAAGATGTTGCTCACGCTGCTCGGCCTTGTCGCGGGCGCCTCGATCGGCCGCGAAGGGCCGACGGTGCAGGTGGGCGCTTCCGCGATGCACGCGCTTGGCCGTCTGCTGCGGTTGCCGCGCGAGGATCTGCGCCGCTCGCTGGTGCTCGCGGGCGGCGCCGCGGGGGTGGCGGCCGCGTTCAACACGCCGCTGGCGGGCGTGGTGTTCGCCATCGAGGAACTGTCCCATTCGTTCGAGGCGCGCACCTCGGGCACCGTGCTGACGGCGGTGATCCTCGGTGGCATCACGACGTTGGCGATGGCGGGCAACTACAGCTATTTCGGCATGAGCCCGGCGGAACTCGATCTCGGCGCCGGCTGGGTTGCCGTGGTGCTGTGCGCGGTGGCGGGCGGCGTGCTTGGGGGGGCGTTCAGCGCCTCGCTGGTGGCGGCGGCGGCGCGGGGGCTGCCGGGCGTGATCGGGCGCTGGCTGGGGCGGCACCCGATCCTGTTCGCCGCGCTGTGCGGGCTGGCGCTCGCGGGACTGGGCCTGGTCTCCGGCGGTGCGACCTATGGCACCGGCTACGCGCAGGCGCGCGCGGTCGTCGAGGGATCGGCGACGATGCCGGCCTTGTTCCCGCTGTTGAAGTTGCTGGCGACCGTGGTGTCGTATCTGTCGGGCATTCCGGGCGGCATCTTCGCCCCGTCGCTGGCGATCGGCGCCGGCCTCGGCCAGTGGCTCGCGGGGCTGATCCCGAGCGCGCCCGCGGGCGCTGTCGTGCTGCTCGGCATGGTTGGCTATTTTTCCGGCGTGGTGCAGGCGCCGATCACCGCGACGGTGATCGTGATGGAGATGACCGACAATCAGCGCATGACCATTCCGCTGCTGGCGACATCGATGTTGGCGTTCGGCATCTCCCGCCTGATCTGCCGCCGGCCGCTGTACGGGGCGCTGGCCAAGCGGTTCCTGGCCGCGATGGGGCGCCGCGCCGGCTGAGGCTTGCTACTCCGCCGCGCGCAGATGCTCCTGCAAGCGCGGCATCAGTTCCACGAGATTGCAGGGCCGGTGGCGGTTGTCCAACTGCCACGCCAGGATGTCGTCCCACGCGTCCTTCACCGCCCCGGTGCTGCCCGGCAGCGCGAACAGATAGGTGCCGCCGGCCACCCCGCCGAGTGCCCGCGACTGCATCGTCGAGGTGCCGATCTTCTGGTAGCTCAACATGCGGAACAGTTCGCCGAAGCCTTCGATCCGCTTCTCCAGCACGCGCTCGAACGCCTCCGGCGTCACGTCGCGGCCGGTGATGCCGGTGCCGCCGGTGGTGATGACGACATCGATGGCCGTGTCCGCGATCCACCGCCGCAGCAGAATTTCGATGGCGCCGGCGTCGTCTTTCTCGATCGCACGCACGGCAACGTGATGTCCGGCCTGCGCGATGCGGGCCGCAAGCGTGTCGCCGGACGTGTCGTTCGCGGCCGTTCGCGTGTCCGATACCGTCAGCACGGCGATGTTCACCGCGATGAAGGGGCGGGTTTCGTCGATGCGCGCCATGGCGGAGTCTCCTGTCCCGGGCGCGCTCAATGCAGACGCGGCGCGGTGCCGTACGAGTCGCTGGTATAGGGATGATAGCGCGGCCAGAGACCGGCGGCGAGTTCGTCGAGGCTGGGCGAGGGCAGGTGCATCAGCGCCGCGTAGATCCACGTGTACGTCAGTACGCGCGGCACATGCGCGCGCGTTTCATCGAGCGGGATCGCCTCGATGAACAGCAGCGGATCGCCGTTGTCGCGAATCTGCGGCGCCCAGCGGGCGAAGTTGCCCGGCCCCGCATTGTACGCGGCGAGCAGGCGGATCAGGTTGCCGTTCACCGCCTCGTGTCCCGCCAGATACGCGACATAGCGCTGGCCGAGATCGAGATTGATCGCCGGATCGTGCAGCAGCGTGCGGAATTCGCCGGAGATCGAGCTGCCGACGATGAAACTCGCGGTGTCGGGCATGATCTGCAACAGCCCGAGCGCGCCGGCCGAGGACACGAGGTCGGCGTCGAAATTCGATTCCGTTCGCGCGAGGCCGTAGATCATGGCCGGATCGACGCGGAAGCCGCCGCTCGGGCGCAGCTTCGGCACCGCGAAGCGCATGCCCGCCCGGGGTCGTCCGTCGGCGGCGGCGAGCAGGTCGGCGAATTGCGTCGCAAGATCGGTCAGCCCGGCCTGATCGGCCACCAGCATCAGCGCGCGCGCCAGAGGCCGCGAGTGCTCGGCGCGCGGCCAAAGCGTGCGCAATTCCGCCGCCGCGCGGTCCGGTTGGTCCACCTGCAACAGCGCGAAGGCGCGCAAGCCCGCGGGTGTCTCCGCGACCGCCTCGACATCCGCCTCGCCCAGCGTTTCCTGCTCGCCGGGCCCGACGTGGCTGATGCCCGGCGGCAGGCCGAGCGCGCGGCGCGCCAGCAGGCCATAGAACGTGCTTTTGTGGTCCACGCCGCGCAGCAGCCACATGATGGCGCCGTTGCGGTCGCCGCCGCGCATCCGCGCGCGGGCGGCCCAGTAGGCGGCGCCGGCCTTCAGCGCGGGCGTGGTGATCTCCGAGCGCCAGGCGGCGGCGAACATCTCGCCCGCCTCGGCAATGTTGCCCTGCCGCCACGCGGCCAGCCCCGCCACGTAGCCGGCCAGCGCCGCGCGGGCGCATGGCCCCGCGGTATGGCATTCGCGCACGGCGGCGGCGGCGAGGCCGAACGCCTCGTCGTCGCGGTTGAGGGTGAACAGGATCTGCGCCGCCTCGCCGCGCAACTGGGCGGCATAGGACGGCGTGAGGCCCTTGGTGCCGGCCAGCAGATGCGCCACCCCGGCGGCGCCGCGCGCGCGCGCGGCATCCCAGACCGAATGGTCCAGCGCCGGGTTGCGGCTGATGGCGATGCCCTCGGGTTCGGTTTCCTCCGGCACCGGGGCGATGCGTTCCTCGGTGGCGGCGATGAAGCCGGGCGGCAGCGGCGGCGCTTTTTCGCCGGGCGGCAGGCGCACGACCAGCAGGTTATGGATCGCCCGCGCGTCGGGCTGGTCCGCCCAGCGGTCCAGCCAGTCGCGCAACTGGTCGGCACTGGGGCGGACGAACGGGCCCAGGAAGCGCTGCGCGAGGATATGGCCGAGCATGGCTTCGCCGAGCGGCGAGGCGTCGTCCAACCGCCCGGTCTCGCGCAGCGCGGCGGGAATGTCGCCGCGCGTCTGCAACGCGAAGATCCGGCGGATCTTGGCGGCCTCGCTCGGCATCAGCGGTTGCGGCAAGGCCACGCCGCCGCCGCCGGGGGCGGACAGTCGCGGAATGGCGAGCGCGGTATCCTCGCCTGTGGAGAGTGGTCCCGTGCCGCCCACCTGCGCGAATGCCGAGCGGGGCCCTGCCC
>JAKBCB010000308.1:4355-5124 GCA_021808185.1 Pseudomonadota bacterium | reverse complement strand
GGCATCGACATCGCGCCGGCGGCCGTGGCGCTGGCCGCGCGCAACGCGCAGGCGAACGGCCTGGCAGGCCGCGCGATGTTCCTGGCGGGACGCTGGGGTGCGGCCGTGGCGGGGCGATTCGACCTCGTGCTGGCAAATCCGCCCTATATCGAGTCGGCCGACATCGCCGGGCTGATGCCGGAGGTGGCGGCGCACGAGCCCCGCTCCGCGCTCGACGGCGGGATGGACGGACTCGATGCGTACCGGGCGATCGTGGCGGATCTGCCGCGCCTGCTGGCCCCCGGTGGGGTGGCGATTTTCGAACTCGGACATGGCCAGGCCGCGCCGGTCGCGGCGCTCGCCGCGGGGGCGGGGCTTGCTGGCGCACAGACCCGGGCCGATCTCGGCGGGATCGCGCGGGCCTTGGTGATCAGATCGTCGGCCTTGTGAAAAAATCGATTGGCACTCGCCGGGGGCGAGGCTAGCTTCAACTCCGCGTGGCAGGGACCGCCGGTTCGCGTGTCCCCCAAACCTCCTTCGGAGAGCGTCGCGGTCGGGCCAAGCGCCCGGGTCGGCGACGGGCTCGGATGCTGGAGGCGTCGCGCGGAAGCCAACGGAATGGAATGGCCCGGTGTTCGGGTTATGGCGGTGCCGCCCGAGGGCGGACACCAGTCCGGTGCGAAAGGCGCCCGGGGTCGGGGGATGCGTGCGCGCATCACCCGCGAGACTCGGGCCGGCCGTGCCGGGCTGTCGAACAGGAAAGCGCAGTGGCAAACGCATGAACATAAAA
>JAKBCB010000308.1:0-4345 GCA_021808185.1 Pseudomonadota bacterium | reverse complement strand
AACGTATGCGTGGTCGCAATCACCGCGGTGGTGGCGGCGGCGGTGGCGGCGGGGGTGGTGGCGGCGCGATCCGGCATCACGGCGGCGGCATTCCGCTGAACCGCAACCACGTGTTCGACAGCAACGGCCCGGACCTGCGCGTGCGCGGCACCGCGCAGCAATTGTTCGAGAAATACCTCCAGCTTGGCCGCGACGCGACCAGCTCCGGCGACCGGGTGATGGCGGAGAGCTATTTCCAGCACGCCGAGCACTATTTCCGCATCCTCAACGCCATGGCGCAGGCGGCCCAGCAGAGCCAGCAGGGCGGCGGTGGGCAGCAGCCGCCGCGGCGCCCGCAGGCCAACGAAGCGACCTCCTCGGATGGCGGGAGCGACGGCGAGGCCGAGGAGATGGACGGCCAGCCGGCCGGCGTCGGCGAGCAGCCGGGCGGCGAGACCAGGGATATTCCCATCGCGGCGGCGCCGCAGGGCGGCTGAACCTGCTCGCTCCCTCTCCCTCTTGCGGGGAGGGGGAGCCGATCAGCCCAGCGCCGCCCGCAGCCGCGCGGCCTGTGCGCCCGCGATCAGGCCCGCGCGGATGAACAGGTCGATCAGCACCAGATTGACGTTGAACTTGAACGCGTCGCCGTCGCGCACCGCCTCCAGCGCGCGCGCCAGCGGCCAGAGTTCGAAGCGCGCCACCTCGCCGTCGGCGGGGTGGGGAACGAAATCCTCCGGCAACTCCAGGTCGTAGCAATGCAGCAGGTCGCGCCGCAGTCCCTCGCCACGCGCCATGGCGTAGCCGACACGCCAGACCGGCACCGCGCGCGCGGCGAGGTCCGGCGGGATCGCGGCTTCCTCGCCGGCTTCCTTCAGCAGCGTGCTCCAGGGTGTCATCCCCGCCGGGATGCCGCCGGCGACGATGTGGTCGAGCTTGTTCGGATCGAGCAGCTTGTCGGCCGCGCGCACCGCGACCCACAGCCGCACGCCGTCCGGCCCGCGCACCAGCCCGTTGACGTGGACCCCTTGCGCCTGGATGCCGAGCACCGGCAGCACGCCGCGATCCACCTGGGCCAGCACCGGCCCGTCCGGCCGCGCGCGCACATCGAACGCCTCGTTGCGCCAGCGCCCGTGCCCGGCGGCGATCAGGGCGGTGGCGAGGTCCGGCAGCGCGGACGGGTCGGCGAGCGTCAGGCCATCGGGCGTGGCGACCATGCCGGGGAAGCCCGCCGCCTCGGCCGCCGCCGCCGGGGGAAGCCAGCCTACCGGCTGCGGCACCGCCCCGAGCCGCAGCGCGCGCCGCTCGCCGGGCAGGGTTGCATTGTTGCAGGCTTCGATATGACGGGTGAAAGGGTCCATCTGAGGGGCGTAGCCGAGGCACCCGCGTGCCTCAAGCGTCACTGGCCGAATGGCGGGCGCTTTCAATCGCGTTGGGGACGCGCCACATGCGAAAAATGAGTTTTCCCGTGCCACCTGTCGTCGGCGGGCCGCCGCGCTCCGGCTTGCAGACCCTGCGCTCCCTCACGCCTTATCTGTGGCCCCCGGGCGACCAGGTCGCGCATCTGCGCGTCGCCGCCGCGGTGCTGTTCCTGGTCGCGGCCAAGATCGCCACCGTCTATGTGCCGATCATCTATTCGCAGGCCATCGACGCCCTGGCGCCGAAGGGGGCGGACGGGATGCTCGCCATTCCGTTCGGCCTGATCGGCGGCTACGCGCTGCTGCGCGTGGCGTCGGCGGGCTTCGGCGAGCTGCGCGACGCGGTGTTCGCCGCCGTGCAGCAGCGCACCGTGCGGCTGGTGGCGCGGCGGACCTTCGAGCACCTGCACCGGCTGTCGCTGCGCTTCCACCTGGACCGGCAGACCGGCGGCCTTTCGCGCGCCATCGACCGCGGCACCAAGGGCATCGAGAGCGTGCTGCGGCTGGCGGTGTTCAACATCCTGCCGACGCTGCTGGAAGTGGTATTGGTCACGGCGATCCTGTGGCACCTGTTCGACTGGCGCTTCGCGGCGCTGACCTTCGTTGCTGTTTCGCTGTATATCGGGTTCACCTTCGGCTTCACCAACTGGCGGGTGAAGTTCCGTCGCCGGATGAACGACAGCGACAGCGAGGCGCAGACCCGCGCGGTGGACAGCCTGCTGAACTACGAGACGGTGAAATACTTCGGCAACGAGGTGCATGAGACCAACCGTTTCGACGAATCGCTCGCGCGCTATGAGCGCGCGGCGGTGAAAAGCCAGGTCTCGCTGAACATGCTCAACCTTGGCCAGGCCAGCATCATCGCGGTCGGGCTGGGACTGGTCATGCTGCTCGCCGCGCGCGGCGTGCAGACGCACGAGCTGACGGTGGGCAAGTTCGTCCTGGTGAACACCTACCTGATGCAGCTGTATCAGCCGCTGAATTTCCTCGGTTTCGTCTATCGCGAGATCAAGCAGGGGCTGGTGGACATGGAGCAGATGTTCCGCCTGCTCGCGGTGCCCGAGGAAGTCGCCGACCGGCCGGACGCCGGGCCGCTCACGCCGCATCCGGTGGCCGAGCGCGCGGGCGAGGTGGTGTTCGAGGACGTGCATTTCGGCTACCGCCCGGACCGCGAGATCCTCAAGGGCGTCTCGTTCCGCGTGGCGCCGGGCAAGACGCTGGCCATCGTGGGGCCGACCGGCGCCGGCAAATCCACTATCAGCCGGCTGCTGTTCCGCTTCTACGACGCGACCGGCGGGCGCCTGACGATCGACGGGCAGGACGTGCGCGATGTCACCCAGGACAGCCTGCGGGCGGCCATCGGCGTGGTGCCGCAGGACACCGTGCTGTTCAACGACACGATCCGCTACAACATCGCCTATGGCCGCCCCGGCGCCACCCAGGATGAGATCGAGGCGGCGGCGCGCTACGCGCAGGTGCATGACTTCGTGATGAGCCTGCCGGACGGCTACGACACCAAGGTGGGTGAGCGCGGGCTGAAGCTGTCCGGCGGAGAGAAGCAGCGTGTCGCCATCGCGCGCACCATCCTGAAGAATCCGCGCGTGCTGATCCTGGACGAGGCGACCAGCGCGCTGGACACGCGGACCGAGCAGGAAATCCAGATCGCGCTGCGCGCCGTCTCGCGCCATCGCACCACGCTGACCATCGCGCACCGGCTTTCGACCGTGGTGGATGCCGACCAGATTCTGGTGCTGGCCGACGGCGTGGTGGCCGAACGCGGCACGCATGGCGAATTGCTCGCGCGCGACGGGCTGTATGCGCGTATGTGGGCGTTGCAGGCCGAGCAGCAGGAACAGGCGCAAGCCGCCTGACCGGCCGGCGCGAGAAGGAGACCAACATGGCCGAAAATATGCCGCCGGAAGGCACGCCCGCCGATCTCAGCCACGCCGGTGCCGTGGTGGACAAGGCCATCGAGTTCATGACGGGCCAGAATATCGGCCCGATCGCCATCGCCTCCGCCCTGCTCGGCGGCGCGCTGGGGATGCTGAGCCGCAGCATGGACGACGGCGCCATCGTCAAGGTGCTGGAGAACGCCATCGCCAGCGTGCGCAGCGGCGAACTGCACGGCGGGCCGGAGCGGCATTAGCCGGTCGCTGCACCCGGCCATGACCGCTGCCACGCAGGCCGGGCCGCCGCCGGGCAGGCCCGGCTACGGCCTGTTTCTGGCCGTGGCCGCGATCCCGACGGCGGCGCTCGCGTTCTCCACATGGGTCGTGCGGGCCCAGGGGCTCGTCACCATGGGCGGGCATTTGGTGGTGGTGCGGGACTATCTGTGGGTCTGGGCTGCGGGGCACCTGCTGCGCGCGGGCGACGTGGCCACGATATTCCAGCCGTTCGTCTTTGCCGACCGCCTACGCGGGCTGTTCGGCGCGGGGCTCGACAATCACGTCTGGAGCTATCCGCCGTCGATGCTGCTGCTGGCGGTGCCGGCCGGCTATCTGCCGCTGGTCGCCGGCGATGCCGTCTACGCTCTGGCGCAGATACTGCTGCTCTGGCTGATCGGGCGCGGCGCCGGCCTGCCGCTCGCCGTGCGTCTTGCGGTGCTGGCAAGCCCCGCGCTGCTGGAGAATGCGCTTGGCGGGCAGAACGGGGCGATGACGGCGGCTTTGCTCGTCGGCGGCCTGATGCTGGCCGACCGCCGGCCGGTGCTGGCGGGCGTGCTGTTCGGACTGCTGACGGTCAAGCCGCAACTGGGACTGATCGTGCCGGTCTGTCTGCTGGCCTCGCGCAATTGGAAGGCGATCGCCACGGCGGCGGCGGTGGCTGCGGCCTTGTTGCTGCTGAGCGTCGCGGCGTTCGGGTTCGAGTCCTGGCGGCTGTTCGTGGTCAATACGATGCCTTACGAGTCGCTTGCGCTTCAGCAACCGTGGAACGGTTCCTACTACCAGACC
>JAKBCB010000307.1 GCA_021808185.1 Pseudomonadota bacterium | reverse complement strand
GAGGTCGATGCCGCGCAGCACTGTGCCGTGGCGTGAGACGCCTTGCGTCGAGACGTTGCGCACCGACAGCCGCACCGGCCCCGGTGCGTGCCGCGTCGCCGGGCGGCGGTACAGCTGGTCGGCGGAGCGGCCGACCATCATGCGGATCAGTTCGTCCATCCCGAGGCCCGCGACCGCGCGCGTGCCCACCAGCCGTCCGTCGCGCAGCACGGTGACACGGTCGCAGATGCTCATCGCCTCGGACAGGCGGTGCGTGACGAAGATCACCGAGAGCCCCTCGGCGCGCAGCCCATCCATGATGCGCAACAGCCGTAACACCTCGGTCTCCGACAGCGCCGAGGTCGGCTCGTCCATGATGATCAGGCGGCTTTGCATGGACAGCGCGCGGGCGATCTCCACCATCTGCTGCTCGGCCACCGACAGGCCGCGCACTGGCAGCATCGGGTCGAGGTCGAGGCCGATGCGGCGCATCACGGCGGCGGTATCGCGCCGCAGCCGTGCCCAGTCGATGAACCCGCCGCGCACCGGCTCGCGCCCGATGAACACGTTTTCCGCGATCGACAGATCCGGGACGAGGTTGAACTCCTGGTAGATCGTGACGATCCCCAGGCCCTGCGCGCGGTGCGGGTTGGCCAGCGTGGTCGGCGCGCCGTCCCATTCGATGCCGCCGGCGTCGGGGTGCTGCGCGCCGGAGACGATCTTCAGCAGCGTGGATTTGCCCGCGCCGTTCTCCCCCAGCAGGCCGAGCACCTCGCCGCCGCGCACGTCGAAGGAGACGTCCGCCAGCGCGGTCACGCCCGGAAACCGCTTGGTCAGCCCGCTCAGGCGGAGCAGCGCGGGGGAGGGCGGCGCGCCGCCCCCCCCCGCGATCGGCGACGGCTGGATCAAGTCATTTCGGACAGGCGCTCGGCCTTGTCCAGATTGGCTTTCGTGATCACGATCGGGGTCAGCAGCACGAGTTTCTCCGCCGGCTCCTTGCCGTCGCGCGCGAATGCCACCGCGATGTCCATCGCCCGCCTGCTCTGCTCGCCCGGGAACTGCTCCACCGTGCCCGCGAGGCTGCCGTCCTTGATCCGTGCCAGGGCTTCCGGCAGCGCGTCGAAGCCGTAGATCGCGATGCCCTTGAGGTTGCGCGCCTTCACCGCCTCCAGCGCGCCCAGCGCCATGTCGTCGTTGGCGCAGACGATCACATCGGGCGGCTTGGGCAGGCCCGCGAGGCCGGATTCGGTCACGCTCAGCGCCTGGTCGCGCGCGAAATTCGCGGTCTGCTCGAAGACGATCTTGAACTTGTCCTTGTGCTGGTCGAGCACGGCGTGCAGCCCCTTGTTGCGGTCGATCGCGGGGCCGGCGCCTGGCTGGCCTTGCAGGTGGAACACGGTGCCCCCGTTCGGGAACGCCGCCACGATCGCCGCGCCCTGCGCCTCGCCGCCCTTGACGTTGTCGGCGCCGACATGGGCGAGAATGCCTTTGACGCCGACCACGCGGCGGTCGATCGTCACCACCGGCACTTTCGCGTCCACCGCTTCCTGCAACGCCGGCGCCAGCGCGCTGACATCGAGCGGGGAGATCACGATGGCGTTGACGCCCTTGGTGATGCCGGCTTCCACGTCGCCGGTCTGCTTGGGCGCGCTGTTCTGGCCGTCGGTGTTCAGCAGCGTGATACCGCCGAGCTTGCCCGCCTCGGCCACGAGCTGCTTCTGCATGTGCACGAAGAACGGAAACGATAGGCTCGGCAGCGAGGTCAGCACGGTGATGTCCTTCGCCGCCCGCGCCGCGGCACCGCCGAGCATGGCGATCGGCGCGGCGAGCATGGAACCGAGCAGCAGGGTTCTGCGCAGCATGGGTCGTTCCTCCGGTTGTTGTTCTGGCGGTTGTTGTTCTGGTTCGCCCGCCGGGAGCCTCGCGCGCGATTGGCGGTGGCGTCAACTCCTTGTCAGTACCTGGCACCTAGGATCGCCGCGCCGAACCCGGCGCCAGAACGGACCTCACTGCATGAACCAGATGCTCCCCATCGTCCGCCGCATCGCCTCCGCGCCACAGGCGCTGGCGGTTGCCACCGCGTTGCGCGACCGCATCGCCGAGGGCGCCGCGCGGCGGGACCGCGATCGCACCTTGCCGATGCACGACATCGAGGCGCTGACCGAGGCCGGATTAGGGGCGATCACCGTGCCCGCCCGGTTCGGCGGTGCCGACGTGTCGCACGCCACCCTCGCCGAAGTCGTGGCGCTGCTGGCCGAGGGCGATTCCAGCATCGCGCAGATCCCGCAGAACCACTTCGCCACGCTGGAAACGCTGCGCCACATCGGCACCGAGGAGCAGCAGCACGATCTGTTCACCCGCGTGTTGCGCGGTACCCGCTTCGGCAACGCCGAGGCCGAGCGCGGCGAGCCGACCGTGCTGCGCGACGACGGGTTCTCGCTGCGGTTGGACGGCACGAAGGTCTATTCCACCGGCGCGCTGTTCGCCCACCTCGTCACCGTCACCGCGCGAGACGAGGCCGGGCACCTGATGCTCGCCATCGTCGAGCGCGACGCCCCCGGCCTGTCGGTGCTGGACGACTGGGACGGCATGGGCCAGCGCACCACGGCGAGCGGCACGACCATCCTCGATGGCGTGCGCGTGCCGCCCGCCCGCGTGCTGCCGCTGCATCGCGCTTTCGAACAGCGCACGCCCGTCGGCAGTTTCGCGCAGTTGCTGCACGCGGCGATCGACCTCGGCATCGCCCGCGCCGCCCTGCGTGAGACCACAGCCTTCGTGCGCGACCGCGCGCGTCCGTTCGCGGGGGCCGGGGTCGCCCGTGCCGATCAGGACCCGTTGCTGCTCGAACGCTTCGGCCGGGTGCGGGTGCACGTGCACGCGGCCGAGGCGCTGCTCGCCCGGGCGGCGGTCACGCTCGATACCGCGCGCGCCGAGCCGGGCGAGGATGCGTATATCGCTGCCGCCATCGCGGTGGCCGAGGCCAAGGCGATCACCACGGAGGCGGCGTTGGAGGCCGCCTCCACCCTGTTCGAACTCGCCGGCGCATCGGCCACGCGCGCCACGTTCGCGCTCGACCGCTTCTGGCGCGATGCGCGCACGCACACGCTGCACGACCCAGTGCGCTGGAAATACCACGCCATCGGCCGCTTCTTCCTGACCGGCGAGGCGCCGCCGGTGCGGTCGTATTTCTAGGCAGACATTCGCTGCCTGTCACACGGATGCGCGGGCACGATGAAAGGCCCGTCCCGCCGCAGGTTCGGCGGCCCGCCCTATTCCGCCGGGCGGATCAGCCCGGACGCTTCGGCCTTGGCGCGCGATTCCGCCATGCTCGCGGTCACCGCCAGCGCCGCCGCCAGCGCCCGCGCGCCGGCCGCCGCATCGACCACCACCGGCGCGCCGTCCAGGATCGCGGCGGCGAAGGCGGCGTGCTCGGCCTCCAGCGCGTCGTGCTCCTTCCAGGTGATCTCCTCCAGCCGCCCGCCGCCGGTGCCGGGCAGCGGCAGGCCGCGCTCGCGCCCGATCATCATCAGCTTGCGCGCGGTGAAATCGACCGACATGTAGCCTTCCTGGCTGAACAGCCGCATTTTCCGCTCGGTCTTTAACGAGATGCGGCTCGCGGTGATGGTCGCGACGCAGCCGTTCTGGAACCGCACGCGGGCGTTGGCGATGTCCTCGTGCTGGCTCGCCACCGGCGCGCCCACGGCATCGACGCTCTCGATCGGGCTGTCCACCAGCGCCAGCACCAGATCGAGGTCGTGGATCATCAGGTCGAGGATCACCGAGACATCCGTGCCGCGCGGCTTGAACGGGGCGATGCGCACGCAGTCCAGATACAGCGGCCGGTGCATCCGCTCGCTGATCGCCTTGTGCTCGGCGGAGAAGCGCAGCAGGTGGCCGACTTGCAGCACGAGCCGCCGCTCCGCCGCGAGGCGGCCGAGTTGCTCCGCCTCCTCCAGCGTCGCCGCGATGGGTTTTTCCACCAGCACATGCTTGCCCGCGCGCAGCGCCGCGCCGGCCAGCGCGAAATGCGCCTCCGCCGGGGCCGCGATCACCACCGCGTCCGAGGCATCGAGCAGCGCCTCCCAGCCCAGCGGCGTCGTGCGCGTCTCGCGCGCCACCGCCTCCGCCCGCGCGCGGTCGAGGTCGAAGATGCCGCTGAGCGTGGCCCGGCGGGATGCCGCCAGTTTCAGCGCGTGGAAGCGGCCGAAATGCCCCGCCCCGGCGACGCCGATGCGCAAGTCCGTGGCCATGAAAAACCCCTCCGCGACATGCAAGGCCCCCTGCCGCACGCGGCGGGGGAGATCGTCAGCCCGCCTTGCGCCCTGGCCCGGCGAGGTCCATCGCGCGCTGGTAGGCCGGGCGTGCCTCGATCCGGGCGACGTAATCGCGGATCGACGGATAGGGCGTAAGGTCGAGCGCGCGGAATTGCCGCATCGTGGTGAACGGGAACAGCATCATCACGTCGGCGGCGGTGAAGTCCGGCCCGGCGAAATACGGCGCAGCCGCCAGCCGCTGTGCGATGAAGTCCAGATGCTGTTTCGTCGTCTGCCGCACCCGTGCCATGCCGGGCGCCGCGTCCGCGTCCGGCAGCATCCGCTCCAGCGTCCATTCGCGCAGGAACTGCAACATCAGGCTGCCCTCGGCATAGTGCAGCCAGTACAGGTAGTCGGGAAATTCCGGCCGCTCCGGCGCCACCGACAGCCGCCCGCCGCCGTGGCGCGCCACGATGTATTCGACGATGGCGCCCGACTCCGCCAGCACCACGGCGCCATCCGTGATCACCGGCGCGCGGCCGAGCGGATGGATGCGCTTGAACGCCTCCGGCGCCACGATGTGCGGCGTGCGGTCCGTCACCTCCAGCGTGTACGGCAGGCCCAGCTCCTCCATGAGCCAGACGATGCGTTCGGAGCGTGAGGTATCCAGGTGATGAATGACGATCATGCGGCCAGTCTCGCCGAACGGCGGCGGGGCGGCAAGGCGGCCGCCTAACTTACCGCCCGTCCCTCGGCGTTGCTGCGCTGGAACAGGTCGTACAGCGCGATCACCCGCCGGCCCTCGCGCGCCGTCAGGATCTCCTGTTCCTCGCGCCCGGCCAGCACATCCAGGAAATGCCGCGTGGAGCGGGCGAAGCTGTTGCCCCAGTCGCTGTCCAGGT
>JAKBCB010000306.1 GCA_021808185.1 Pseudomonadota bacterium | reverse complement strand
TCGCCGGCTACTTCTCGAAGGATGCGATCCTGGAGGCCGCCTGGGCCGCACATACCGGCATCGGTCAGTACGGCTTCTGGTGCACGCTGATCGCCGCCTTCCTGACGGCGTTCTATTCCTGGCGCCTGCTGATCATGACGTTCCACGGCAAGCCGCGCGCGGACCATCACGTGATGGCGCATGTCCACGAAAGCCCGCCGGTGATGCTGGTGCCGCTGCTGCTGCTGGCGGTGGGCGCGCTGTTCGCCGGCATGGCGTTCCACAACCAGCTCATCGGCGCGGACTGGCGCGCGTTCTGGGGTAATTCCATCCAGATCGCGCCGGGCAACCACGTCCTGCGCGACATGGAGGAACTGCCGCTCTGGGTGTCCCTGTCGCCGAGCGTACTCGGCCTGCTCGGGATCGCGACGGCCTATCTGTTCTACATGATCGCACCGGAAATCCCTGTCCGTCTCGCAGCCAGCATGCCGTGGGCGTACCGCTTCCTGCTCAACAAGTGGTATTTCGACGAGCTGTACGATCTCGTGCTGATCCGTCCCTATCGCTTCCTGGCGCGGGAGCTGTGGCAGGTCGGCGATGTCACCATCATCGATGGCGTGCCGAACGGGCTTGCCGCGCTGACCGAGGAATCTTCCTCCGGCGTCGTGCGCCTGCAGACCGGCTCGATCGCCGTCTACGCCTTTGCCATGCTGATCGGCCTCGTGCTGCTGGTCAGCGTATTCCTGCTGTTCCTCCGATGACCGCGGCGGTCTCGCCGCTCACTCCCGCACCGGGCTGAATCCATGAACGCCGCCGGCTTTCCGCTGCTATCGCTGATCACCTGGCTGCCGCTGGTCGGCGGCCTCGTCATCCTTGCCGTGCGCGGGGATGAGGATACGGTCGCCTCCAACGCGCGCTGGACGGCGCTGTGGACCAGCCTGATCGTGTTCGCGCTCTCGGTCGTGCTCTGGGTGCGCTTCGATCCGGCGGAGCCGGGCTTCCAGTTCGTCGAGAGCGCGACCTGGCTGCCGCAATGGGGCATCACCTACAAGCTCGGCGTGGACGGCATCTCGGTGCTGTTCGTGCTGCTGTCCACCGTGCTCACGCCGATCTGCATCCTGGCAAGCTGGGATGCCATCCGCGTGCGCGTGCGCGAATACATGCTGGCCTTCCTGATCCTCGAAACCATGATGGTCGGCATGTTCGCGGCGATGGATTTCGTCGTGTTCTACATGTTCTTCGAGGGCGTGCTGATCCCGATGTACCTGATCATCGGGGTGTGGGGCGGCCCGCGGCGCGTCTATGCCGCCATCAAGTTCTTCCTCTACACGCTCGCCGGCTCGGTGCTGATGCTGCTGGCGCTGCTGGCGATGTGGTACCAGGCCGGCACGACCGACATCCCCACGCTGCTGCACACGCAGTTCCCGGCGTCGATGCAGACCTGGCTCTTCCTCGCCTTCCTCGCATCGTTCGCGGTGAAGGTGCCGATGTGGCCCGTGCACACCTGGCTGCCGGACGCGCATGTGGAGGCGCCGACGGCCGGCTCCGTCATTCTGGCTGGTGTGCTGCTGAAGATGGGCGGATACGGCTTCCTGCGGTTCTCCCTGCCGATGCTGCCGCTTGCCTCCGCCCATCTGGCGTCGCTGATGTATGCGCTGTCGGTGATCGCGGTGATCTACACGTCGTTCGTCGCCTTCGCGCAGACCGACATGAAGAAGCTGATCGCCTATTCGTCGGTCGCCCATATGGGCGTCGTCACCATCGGCATCTTCACCGCCAACGCGCAGGGCATTTCCGGGGCGATGTTCCAGATGCTGTCGCACGGCATCGTCTCCGCCGCGCTGTTCCTGTGCGTCGGGGTCGTCTACGACCGCATCCACACGCGGGAGATCGCGCGCTACGGCGGCCTGGCGGACCGGATGCCGGCCTACGCCTTCGTGTTCATGGTGTTCACGATGGCCAGCATC
Source organism: Pseudomonadota bacterium (assembly GCA_021808185.1). GTDB lineage: Bacteria > Pseudomonadota > Alphaproteobacteria > Acetobacterales > Acetobacteraceae > CAJCJG01. The sequence continues at coordinate 3,213 of JAKBCB010000306.1, read as the reverse complement.
GGCCTGCCGGGCACCTCGGGCTTCGTCGGCGAATTTCTGGTCCTGGTCGGCGCCTTCCGCGTCAATTTCTGGCTCGCCCTGCTCGGCAGCCTCGGCATGATCCTCGGCGCGGCCTATGCGCTGTGGCTCTACCGTCGCATCATCTTCGGCCGCATCACCCGTGACGATCTGCGCGGCATCCTCGATCTCTCGCCAAGGGAGGTCGCGGTCTTCGCGCCGCTGGTGGTGCTGACGATCTGGATGGGCGTCTATCCGTCCAGCTTCAGCCAGTTCTGGGATGCGACGGTCGGCACCATCGTCGTCCACAACCAGGCGGCCCTGCACCTTACCACCACGCTGGCGGCGGCAAACCCATGATGATGCACTGGACCACCGCGCTGCCGGAGATCGCGCTCGCCTGCTGCGGCATGGCGATCCTGCTGCTCGGGGCGCTGACGCCGCGCGACACGTTCCGCATCGCATCCATGTTGACGATCGGGGCGTTCCTGCTCGCCGCGATGCTGGTGATCGCCGGGCCTGCGGGCCTCGCCTATCACGACCAGTTCGTCGTCGATGCGTTTGCCGGCTTCATCAAGCTGCTGGTGCTGGCGGGCTCGGCGCTCGCCGTCGTCGCCTCGCTCGACTACAACGAGCATGAGAATCTCCGCCGGTTCGAATTCCCGGTGCTGCTGCTGTTCGCCACCGTCGGCATGATGGTGATGGCCTCGGCCGCCAATCTGATGACGCTGTATGTCGGGCTCGAACTGCAGTCGCTCAGCATCTACGTGCTGGCCGCCTTCGCCCGCGACCAGCTCCGCTCGGCGGAGGCGGGGCTGAAGTATTTCGTGCTCGGCGCGCTCGCATCCGGCCTGCTGCTGTATGGCATTTCGCTGGTCTATGGCTTCTCCGGCACCATGCAGTTCGACCGGCTGGCGGCAGCGCTGACCGATCCGGCGCATGTGTCGCCCGGGCTCGTGGTCGGCATCGTGTTCGTCGTTGCCGGCCTCGCCTTCAAGGTCTCCGCCGTGCCGTTCCACATGTGGACGCCGGATGTCTATGAGGGGGCGCCGACACCGGTGACGCTGCTGATGGGAACGTCGCCGAAAGTGGCCGCGATGGCGCTGCTGGTGCGCGCGATGGCAACACCGTTCGGCCATCTGCTGGCCTCGTGGCAGCAGCTCATCGTGCTGGTGGCGATCGCCTCGGTGCTGCTGGGCGCGCTCGCTGCGATCGGCCAGCACAATATCAAGCGGCTGATGGCCTATTCCTCGATCGGCCACATGGGCTACGTGCTGATCGGCCTGGCCGCCGGCACGGCCGTCGGCATTCGCGGCGTGCTGCTTTACCTGCTCACGTACGTCTTCATGAACGCCGGCACCTTCGCCGTGATCCTGGCGATGCGCCGCCGCGGCGAGATGACGGAGGAGATCGCCGATTTATCCGGCCTCGGCCGCCGCGATCCGGCGATGGCCCTGTGGATGACGGTGTTCATGTTCAGCATGGCCGGCATCCCGCCGTTTTCCGGCTTCTGGGCGAAATACTTCATCTTCACCGCCGCGGTGCAGAGCGGCCTGTGGCTGCTTGCCGTGATCGGCGTGCTGACCAGCGTGATCGGCGCCTATTACTATATCCGCATCATCAAGGTCATGTATTTCGACGCCCCCGGGGAGCCGTTCGATCCGCGCCCTGCCTCGCTTTCCTTGCTCGCGGCGGGGTCCGGCCTGTTCACCACCCTGTTCTTTGTCATCCCTGCGCCGTTCGTTGGCGCGGCGGAGGCAGCGGCCCGGGTCCTTTTCAGGTGACGGAGCCGTTGCTGCGGCTGGAGATTCTGGATTCGGTTGCCTCGACGTCGGATTTGTGCCGCAGCCGTGCGCTGGCGGGCGAGGGGGCGGGCGTCGCCGTCCTGGCCCGGGAACAGACCGCCGGGCGCGGCACGGGCAGCCGGACATGGCAGTCGCCGCGCGGCAACCTCTCCATGTCCGTCCTCCTGCGCCCGCGCGAGCGGCTGGAGGGAGCGGCGGAGTGGTCGCTGCTCGCATCGGTCGCGCTGGCCGAGGTGCTGGCCGCGCATCTTCCCGACCCGGCGGTGCTGGCCCTGAAATGGCCCAACGACGTGCTGCTGGAGGGCGGCAAATGCGCCGGGATCCTGACCGAAAGCAGCGGCACGCCGGACGGCTGGATCGACTTCCTGATCCTGGGATTCGGCGTCAACCTCGCGGTCGCGCCGGAGGTGCCGGATCGTCCGACCACCTGCCTCGCGCAGTATGCGACCGCGCCCGACCCGGTCGCATTCGGCCAGAAGCTACTGGAGTCGGTCGAAACCTGGATGGCGCGGCGCCAGAAGGCCGGGTTCGCGCCGGTGCGCAGCGCATGGCTCGCCCTTGGCCCGCCGGAGGGTGCCCGCCTGCACCTCCGCACCGGGGCGGAGACGCGGGAGGGAAGGTTCGCCGGCCTTTCCCCCGATGGCCGCCTGTTGCTTGCGACCGCGGCGGGGACACATGCGTTCGCAGCGGGCGAACTCCTCGCCCCACTGTCCGGGAGCGTCTGAGCCATGCTGCTCGTGTTCGACGCCGGCAATACCAACGTGGTGGCGGCCGTTCACGACGGCAAATCCTGGCGCGCCCGCTGGCGCATCGCGACCGACCCGCAGCGGACCGCCGACGAGTACGCCGTCTGGCTGGTCACGCTGATGGGCCTGTCCGGCATCAGCCGGGAACAGGTCAGCGCCGCGGTCGTCGGCACCGTCGTGCCGGCGGCGCTGTATCACCTGCGCCGGCTGTGCCGCGACTGGTTCGATGTGGAGCCGCTGATCGTCCGCTCCTCGCTGCACTGGGGCTTCGACATCCGCGTGGACAACCCGGAGGAGGTGGGCGCCGACCGCCTGCTGAACTCCCTGGCCGCGCATGAACGCTATGGCGGCCCGCTGGTGGTGATCGATTTCGGCACCGCGACGACCTTCGACGTGGTCGGCGCCGACGGCGCCTATCTCGGCGGCGTCATCGCGCCGGGGATCAACCTGTCGATCGAGGCGCTGCACCGCGCCGCCGCCCGCCTGCCGCGGATCGGCATGGGCCGGCCGCAGGCGGTGATCGGCACCAACACGGTCGCGGCCATGCAGTCCGGCATCTACTGGGGCTATGTCGGGCTGGTGGAAGGGCTGGTTGCGCGCATCCGCACCGAACATGGCGCGCCGCTGCACGTGATCGCCACCGGCGGCCTCGCGCCCCTGCTGGC
>JAKBCB010000305.1 GCA_021808185.1 Pseudomonadota bacterium | reverse complement strand
CCCGGTGTTCCTGTCGGCCTTCATCGTGCTGACGCACATGGCGATCAAGTCTTACGACCTCGTGATCGCGCTGACCGGCGGCGGCCCGGGCAACGCCACCGAACTGCCGTCCACCTTCATGTATTCCTACACCTTCACCCGCAACCAGATGTCTGTGGGTGCGTCGAGCGCCGTCATCATGCTGATGACGGTGGCGGCGATCATCGTGCCGTATCTCTACTCCGAACTGCGCGAGCACAAGCAATGAGCGGGCGCGTCGAAACCAGCATGGCGGGCACGGGCTCGTCCGCCAGCCGCATCGTCATCTACGGATTGTTGCTGCTTTTCGCGGTGATCTTCCTCACGCCGCTGTTCGTGATGCTGATCACCTCGTTCAAGACGCTGGACGAGATCCGCGACGGCAACATGCTGTCGCTGCCGCAAAGCCCGACCATCGCGCCGTGGCTGTCGGCCTGGGGCAGCGCCTGCATCGGCCTGACCTGTGGCGGCATTAAGGGCTACTTCGCCAACTCGATCGAGATGGTGGTCCCGGCGGTCGCCATTTCGACCCTGCTCGGTTCGCTGAACGGCTACGTGCTGACGAAGTTCCGCTTCCCCGGGCACAAGATCATTTTCGCGCTCATGCTTTTCGCCTGTTTCATCCCGTTCCAGGCGGTGCTGATCCCGGTCGCGCGCGTGCTCGGGATGGTGGGGCTCGGCAACTCCATCCTCGGGCTGATCCTGGTGCATGTGGTGTATGGCCTCGGGTTCACCACGCTGTTCTTCCGCAACTACTACGAGGCGTTCCCGACCGAGCTGATCCGCGCGGCCCAGATCGACGGTGCCGGCTTCTTCCAGATCTTCCGCCGCATCCTGCTGCCGGCGTCGGGGCCGATCATCATTGTGACGGTGATCTTCCAGTTCACCAACATCTGGAACGACTTCCTGTTCGGCTCGTCCTTCGCCTCGGGCGACGGCGTGCCGATGACCGTGGCACTGAACAATCTGGTCAACACCTCCACGGGCGTGAAGGAATACAACGTCGATATGGCGGCGGCGATGATCGCGGCCCTGCCGACGCTGCTGGTTTACGTTGTCGCCGGTCGTTATTTCGTGCGCGGCCTGATGGCCGGCGCGGTGAAGGGTTAGAGCCGTGGCATTCCTCGAAATCAAAGGCCTGTTCAAGCGGTTCGGCAAGGTGGAGGTGCTGAAGGGCATCGACCTCGACCTCGAACTCGGCGGCTTCCTGGTGCTGGTCGGCCCCTCGGGCTGCGGCAAATCGACGCTGCTTTCGGCCATCGCCGGGCTCGACACCATCAGCGAGGGCGAGATCCGCATCGACGGGCAGGTGGTCAACGACCTGCGCCCGTCCAAGCGCGATATCGCCATGGTGTTCCAGTCGTACGCGCTGTACCCGAACATGACGGTGGCCGAAAACATCGCCTTCGGCATGGAGATGCGTGGCGTGCCGAAGCCGGAGCGCGACGCGGCGGTGGAGCGGGTGGCGGCAACATTGCAGATGGGCCATCTGCTGAGCCGCAAACCGAGCCAGTTGTCCGGCGGGCAGCGGCAGCGTGTCGCCATGGGCCGCGCGCTGGTGCGCGATCCGCGCGTGTTCCTGTTCGACGAACCGCTGTCGAACCTCGATGCAAAGTTGCGCGTGGACATGCGCACCGAGATCAAGAAGCTGCACCAATCGACCGGCAAGACCATCGTGTACGTCACGCATGATCAGATCGAGGCGATGACGCTGGCGACCAAGATCGCGGTATTGCGCGACGGCGCGTTGCAGCAGGTGGGCACACCGGCCGAGGTGTACAACCGCCCGGCCAACCTGTTCGTCGCCGACTTCATGGGTTCGCCGTCGATGAACCTGCTGACCTCGCGCGTGGTCGCGCACAACGGCGGCACGGCGCTGGAACTGCCGCGCCCGAACGAGGCGGCGATCCTGCTGCGCATGCCGCCGAATGTCGCACCGGGCGCCGTGCAGGTGGGACAGGAAGTGATCGTCGGTATTCGCCCGGAAGCGATCACCGATCCCGATGGCGCCGACCGCAATTCGCCGCTGGTGGAGATCGTCGAGGCGCATGTAGATGTGGTCGAGCCTGCGGGCTCGGACACTTACGTGGTGACGCAGGCCAGCGGTAAGGAGGTGATCGCGCGCATGCGCAGCGATGCCGATGTGCGGCCCGGCAGCCGCATCCCGTTCGCGTTCGACCTCAACAAGGCGGTGCTGTTCAACCCGGAGAGCCGCCAGCGCATCGGCTGAACGGCGCGGCGCGGTCCTAGCGGCTCGCGCCGAGGCGGCGCGGGCGCAGCATCGCGCCCAACCCGGCTGCCAGCAGCAGCGCGCTGGCCGGTTCCGGCACCGGAGGGACAGGCGGCGAGGGGGGCGGCGGCACGGTGCCGCCGAACGTCAGGTTGTGCAGTTCGCCGCCGGCGTTCAGCGTCGCGGTGTAAAGAAACCCTTCGAGCGCGTTGCTCGTCGTCGTCGCCGCGTCCGGCGCCAGCACCGCTGTCTCCCAGCTCGACAGCCCGAGCGTCGTCTCATTGGTAAAATTGAACAGCACGTTGGGCTGGAAGGTGGTGCCGGAGACCACGCTGGTGAAGTGCTCGCTGCCCGGGTCCACGAAGCTGCACGTCCCACCCGCGCCGCAATTGCCGATGACATTGATGATCATCGTACTCGCGGAGCCGCTGAGATTGAACTGCATGGTCGCGTTGTTCATGTCGCTTTCCAGCGTCGCGGCGGCGATGTTGAAATACGCGACGCCGCCGCTGTCGCCGGTGGTGGCGTTGAAAGCCAGCGAGTTGCCGCCGGCGACGATGCTGTTGCCGGCTTGCTGGCTCATTGCCGCGGCCTGTGTCGCGAGCGCGTTCAGCGGCGTGAGGTAGGCGCTGAGCGCGTTCGGGAAGCCATTCTGCACTTTCGTCGAGCCGGTGCCGTTCAGCGCGATCGAGCCGCTCGGGCCGATGGCGCCGTAGTAGAAGATGCCCGGCACGTTATCGATCTGCGTGCCGCCGAGCACGGTGCCGTACACGCTCACCGTCGGGTCGGCTGGCTGGCGGCTGCTGTTGTTGAAGAACTGGCCAGAGCCTGAAAGGTTCCCGCCGATGACGGCGGCGCCTTCGATGTCCGCGTTGGTGGTAACGTCGCCGCTGGCGACGAGGTTGTAGCCGGTGATGATACTCTGTGCCGTCAGCGCCCCGGCGGAGGCCGCTCCGGGAACCAGTGCCAACGCGGCGGCGGCGAGAACAACGGGGCGGCGCATACCGGGGGCACTCTCACGGGTCGGGGTGACGGGTGGTTGCAGGTATCCCGTGCAACACCGAGACCTTAAACGATCCGGCATCGGCCCGCTAGCCCAACGATCGCATAAAGTTCAAAAAATGTGGAATTGCATATTTTTTGTGGCGGCGTGGCCTCAGGCCGCCAACAGGTCGAGGAACCGGTCGTCGCGCTTCAGCCGCCGCCGCACCGCCAGCAGGTCCGCCAACGCCGCGCTGTCGCCACGCCGCCCCGCCAGCAGCGCGAGGCTGCGCACGAAAACGTCGCGCTGCGCGTGGCTGCCGCCGAGGCGGAACAACTGCTCGGTCAGGCCGCGCAGCGGCACCACCGCGTCTGTCGCCGGCGCCAGCAGGGCCATGGCCAGCCGCGCGCCGATCCGCTTGGCCACCTGCGCCTGCTCCTCCGCGCCGTCGGCCGCCGCCAGGGCTGCCGCCACATCGCGCGCGGCGCGCATGTCGCCGGTGGCAACCAAGGCGAGCAGCCGGTGCAGCGCCGCGAACACCAGTGTCACCTCGCCACGCCGCCGCGCCGCGATGTCCGCCAGTTCCGCCCAGCGCGCGCCGACCGCGACGCCATGCTGGCGCAGCCGCCACAGCATCGCCACCGCGTTGGTGTAATCGCGCATGTCTTCGGACCGGTCGGGGCGAATTTCCGTGTCGTAGATCTCCAGCACGCGGTCGGCATGGCCCTGGTCCAGGTGGAACAGGGCGAGATGCCACGCGAGATGGCGGCCGAAATTGTTGCAGCCCTGCCAGCCTGGGCGCCGCGCCTCGATCCAGGCCTCGCCGTCGCCGGGCCGGTGGGTCATTTCGTACACGTGCGCCACCGCATGCACCGCCCAGGCATCGTGCGGCGCAAGCTCCACCGCCAGCCGCCCGGCGTGCTCGGCGGCCGGATACTCGCCCGCCTCCTCCAGCGCGAAGGCGTGGCAGCCGAGCACATAGCCGTAACCCGGTTGCGCCGGCGACCATGCCGGCAGCACCTGCGCCGTGGTCGCACGCATCCCCGCGCCGTCGCCGCCAAGGAAGCGCAGCATGGTGGCGAGCTTGACCAGCAGCAGCCGGTCCGGACGCGCCGCCAGCGCCGTGTCCAGCACCCCGGCCGCCGCCAGCGGCCCACGCGCAACCCCCGCGTGCAACGCGGCGGTCAGGGCCACCTCGTCCTCGGTCGCGGCGACCGGCGCCAGCGCCTCCGTGATGCCGCGTGCCATCTCCAGCGTCTCGGCGCGCGCGGCCAGCAGCAGCAGCAGGCCGCGCAGCGCCCGCGCCGCCAGCATCGTGGGCTCCGCCGCCAGCGCACGCTCGACCGCCGGCATGGTGTCCGTGCGATAGGCCGCCAGCCCCTCGGTGGCCTCGGCGAACGCCGCCAGCGCCGCGGGCGAATTGGTGCCGTGCCGCATCTGGAAACGATCTGTGCCAAATCCGAGCGGGGCGCGGCTTGGGGGCATGTGCGTCATGGGGTGCTTCCTTCGTCCGTGGATCGCGCGGCCAGCAGCCGCGCCTCCATCGCCGCATCGATCCCGCCGAGCGGGCGGCCGCGCAGCAGCCGCAGGGTTTTCGCCAACTGGTCGTAGTACGCCCGGCACGCCGCGCACAGCACGAGGTGCCAGCGCACCCCCAGCCACGCCCGCCAGCCGAGCGAGCGCTCCAGATACTCGGTGGACAACTCGGTCATGTCCCGGCACGTCGGCATTCTCGGCTCTCCGTTCGGCCGCCCGCGGCATGCCGTCTTTTGAACAGACTCCGGCGCGGGGAGGGCGTTACAAGCGGTGCGGTGGAAGTTTGCTCGGGGGACGGGTGCCGACTGAAGCGCAAAACGAGTTCGAACGCCCGGAGTTTCTCGCCCTGTTGCGCCAGGGCGACTCCGGGGCGTATCGCCGCCTGATCCGCCGCTTCCAC
>JAKBCB010000304.1 GCA_021808185.1 Pseudomonadota bacterium | reverse complement strand
CACGCCGACCATCAGCGTGAGGCCGAAGGCGAGGCCGCCCGCCGCCGGCTCGATCGCCAGCTCGATGTCCTCCAGACAGACCGAGGCAGAGCGCGTCAGGCCCGTCACCATCGCGTCCGCATCGCCGGTTGCCACCATGCAGGCGGCGAACACGTTGCGGTCCTGGTTCACCATGCGCTGGCAGTCGCGGAACATGAAGCCGCGCCGCTGCTGCCTTGCGTACAGAAAATCGGCGTATTTGCGGTTGTTGTGCGACAGCCGCGCGTTGTGGATCTCGACACCCTCGGCATGGCCCAGGCCGAGGCTCGCCATGGTCGCGCGCACCCGGTCCTCGCGCCCGATCAGCACCGGCGTGCCGTACCCGGCGTTATGGAACGCCACCGCCGCGCGCACGATCTTTTCCTCCTCGCCTTCGGCGAACACCACGCGCTTGGGCTCGGCGCGCACGCTTTCCATGATGGCGTCGAGCGCGTTCGCCGTGGGGTCGAGCCGCCCCGACAACTCGCGTGCATATTTGCGCAGATCCGCGATCGGCCGGCGCGCCACGCCGCTGTCCATCGCGGCCTTCGCCACTGCCGGTGGCAGGCGCGAGATCAGGCGCGGGTCGAAGGCGTTGGGGATGATGTAGTCGGGGCCGAATTGCAGCCGGTGGCCGGCGCCGGCGGTGCTGACCTCGTCGGGCACGTCCTCGCGCGCCAGTTGCGCCAGCGCCTCGGCGGCGGCGACCTTCATCGCCTCGTTGATGGTCCGCGCGCGCACATCGAGCGCGCCACGGAAGATGTAGGGGAACCCGAGGACGTTGTTGACCTGGTTGGGATAGTCGCTGCGCCCGGTGGCGATGATGGCGCGCGGGCTGACGGCGCGGGCTTCCTCCGGGGTGATCTCCGGGTCCGGGTTGGCCATGGCGAAGATGATCGGCCGGTCCGCCATGCCGCGCACCATCTGCTGCGTCAGCGCCCCCTTCACCGACAGGCCGAAGAAGGCGTCCGCCCCCTCAAGCGCCTGCGCCAGCGTGCGCGTGTTCGTGGCGACGGCGTGCGCGCTTTTCCACTGGTTCATGCCTTCGACGCGGCCCTGATAGACCACGCCCTTGGTGTCGCAGAGGATGACGTTGTCGTGCGACAGGCCCATGGCCTTGAGCAGTTCCACGCAGGCAATGGCCGCCGCCCCCGCGCCGTTGACGACGAGGCGTGTCGTCTTGGGGTCGCGCCCGGTCAGGTGCATGGCGTTGATCAGGCCGGCGGCGGCGACGATGGCGGTGCCGTGCTGGTCGTCGTGGAACACCGGAATGTCCATCAGTTCGCGCAGCCGCTGCTCGATGATGAAGCACTCCGGCGCCTTGATGTCCTCAAGGTTGATGCCGCCGAAGCTGGGGGCGAGGTAGCGGACGCAGTTGACGAAAGCGTCCACGTCCTCGGTATCGACGCACAGGTCGATGCCGTCCATGTCGGCGAAGCGCTTGAACAGCGCGACCTTGCCCTCCATCACCGGCTTGCCGGCCAGCGCGCCGAGATTGCCGAGGCCGAGCACGGCGGTGCCGTTGGACACGACCGCGACCATGTTGCCTTTCGTCGTGTAGTCGTACGCAAGGCTCGGGTCGCGGGCGATGTGCAGGCAGGGCTCCGCCACGCCCGGCGAATACGCGAGCGAGAGGTCGCGCGCGGTGATCAGCGGCTTGGTGATGCGGATTTCCAGCTTGCCCGGACGCCCGGAGGCGTGCAGCGCCAGCGCCTCCTCCGCTGAGACTCGCGTGGTTCGCGGGTCGGTGCTGCCGTCGGCCATGTTTCTATCCCCCCTCTTGCCGCTACCGCGGCGCTGGCGTGCATGGTGGGGCACAGGGGCGAGGCGCGACAAGCGGAACACTTCGCAGGCAGGCTTGCCACGGGCTAGACAGGACGCATGTCCCTGCCCCGCCGCGCGCCCGATGCCCAGGGCGCCACCCCCGCCATGCTCCAGTGGTTCGCCGCCAAACAGTCGCATCCCGATGCGTTGGTGTTTTTCCGCATGGGCGATTTCTACGAATTGTTCCATGGCGATGCCGAAGCGGCGGCGGCGGCGCTGGACATCGCGCTGACCCATCGCGGCGAACACAACGGCGAACCGATCCCGATGTGCGGCGTTCCGGTGCATGCGGCCGACGCCTACCTGCTGCGCCTGATTCGCAGGGGCTTTCGCGTCGCCGTCGCCGAGCAGATGGAGAACCCCAAGGAGCGAACCGGCAAGGCACCGATCCGGCGGGAGGTGGTGCGGCTGGTCACGCCGGGCACGCTGACCGAGGACGCGCTGCTGGAAGCGGGGCGGCCGAACCTGCTGCTGGCGCTGGTGCCGGCGGGCGGGCGCGTGGGGGCGGCCTGGATCGACGTCTCGACCGGGCTGTTCGAAACCGAGGAGGTCGCGGCGGCCGAGCTTCCCGCCCTGCTCGGCAGGTTGGACGCCGCCGAAATCCTGGCGCCGCCGGACCTGAAGCTCGGCGACTGGGAACGCTGCCGGGCGCCGGAGTTTGCCGCCCCCTCGCCCGGCACCGCGCGGCGGCGCGTTGCGGAGGCGTTCGCGGCGGCGAGCCTGGATGCCTTCGGCGCGTTCGCGGACGCCGAGGCGGCGGCGGCGGCGGCGGCGCTGGACTACGTGCGCGCGACGCAGGCGGGCAAGCTGCCGCGCCTGTCGCATCCGGTGCCGCTGGGACCGGCCGGGCGGATGGAACTGGACGCGGCGACTCGGGCGAGCCTGGAGATCCTGCGTGCCCGCGACGGCGGCACGGCGCACACGTTGCTGTCCGCCGTGCAGCGCACCGCGACCGCCGCGGGTGCGAGAAAGCTGGCGGAGTGGCTCTCCGCCCCGCTGAGCGAGGCCGCCGCGATCGCCACGCGGCAGGATGGCTGGTCCTGGCTGCTCGCCAACCCCGACGCGACGGCCCGGCTGCGGTCCGCCCTGCGCGCGGCGCCGGACATGGCCCGCGCACTCGCGCGCCTCTCGCTCGGGCGCGGCGGGCCGCGCGATCTGGCCGCCATTCGCGACGGGCTGCGCGCCGGGCAGACCTGCGCCGAGGCGCTGGCGGGGCCGCTGCCGGAATTTCTGGCGGGGATCAAGGCGGCGCTGGTGCCGGTGCCCGATCTGGGGCGGCTGCTCGCGCGCGCCCTGGCCGATCCGGCGCCGGTGCGGCTCGACGAGGGCGCCATCGCCCCCGGCTTCGACGGCGAGCTTGATGCCGAGCGGGGGTTTCGCGACGACAGCCGGCGGGTGATCGCGGGGCTGCAACTGGACTACGCACAGAAATACGGCGTGGCGAGCCTGAAGATCCGCCACCACGCGCAGCTTGGCTACGTCATCGAGGCACCGGCCGCATCCGTCGAAAAGCTGCGCGCGTTCCCGGAGCTGGTGCTGCGGCAGGGCATGGCCAACGGTGCCCGCTTCACCGTGCCGGAATTGTCCGATCTGGACCGCCGCATCAGCGAGGCGGCCGAGCGGGCGGCGGCGCGGGAGCGCGCGGTGTTTTCCGCGCTCTGCGCAAAAGCATTGGACGAGTCCGCGGGGCTGGCGGCCTGCGCCGACGCCCTGGCCGCGCTCGATGTCGCGCAATCGGCGGCACGGCTGGCCGAAGGGCGGCATTGGTGCCGCCCGGTGGTCAGCGAGGACACCGAATTCCAGGTCGAGGCCGGGCGGCATCCGGTGGTGGAGGCGGCGCTGGCCGGCGTGGCCGCGTTCATGCCGAACGATGTTTCGCTCGCGCCCGACCGCCGCCTGTTGCTGCTCACCGGGCCGAACATGGCCGGAAAATCGACGTTTCTGCGGCAGAACGCGCTGATCGCCATTCTCGCCCAGGCCGGGCTGCCGGTGCCGGCCGCCGCCGCGCGCATCGGCGTGGTGGACCGCCTGTTCTCCCGCGTGGGTGCCGCCGACGACCTCGCGCGCGGGCGCAGCACCTTCATGGTCGAGATGACCGAAACGGCGTCCATCCTCAACCAGGCCGGGCCGCGCAGCCTTGTCGTGGTGGACGAGATCGGGCGCGGCACCGGCACGCTGGACGGGCTGGCCATCGCCTGGGCGGTGCTGGAAGCCCTGCACAACGCCGTGCGCTGCCGCGCCATCTTCGCCACGCATTTCCACGAGCTTGCGCAACTGACGGCGGAATTGCCGAGGCTCGCGCCGCACACCATGCGGGTGAAGGAGTGGAAACACGATGTCGTGTTCCTGCACGAGGTGGCGCCGGGGGCTGCGGGGCGGAGCTGGGGCGTGCATGTGGCGCGGCTGGCCGGCGTGCCGGCCCCGGTGGTCAAGCGCGCCGGGGTGCTGCTGGCGGCGCTGGAGCAGCGCGCCGGGCGGCTGACCGAGGCCGCGTCCCTGCCGCTGTTCGCCGCCGCCGCGCCAGCCACGCCGGAGCAGGACGCGCTGCGCGCGGCCCTGGCCGCGATCGAGCCGGACCGGCTATCCCCGCGTGAGGCGCTTGACGAACTCTACCGATTGCGGCGGCTGATTGCTGTTGCGCCGGACGATCAGCGGCTAACATCGAGGGAATGACTCCTCCGCCCCCCTTTCCGGCCGAGCCGCGCGACGCCACCGCGCTGCTGCAACAGGCCCTCGCCGCCGCCGCCGCCGAGCCCGATACCGGGCGCGAGGCGGGGCCGCTGCCGCGCGACGTGGCGCTCGGTGTGTTCCGGCGCCACCTTGCCCGCACGCAGACGCATGTGCGGGAGACGTTCGAGGAGGGCGACCTGCCCGGCCTGAAGGCCGCGCGGCTGCTGGCGCGGCACATGGATGGCCTGCTGTCCACGCTGTACAGATATGCGTTGATGCTCCATGCCGACGCGTCCGCCGGCGACGAGGTCGGCCGGCTGAGTGTCGCGGCCACCGGGGGCTACGGGCGTGGCGTGCTGGCGCCGTTCAGCGACATCGACCTGCTGTTCCTCACGCAGAGCGAACCGACGCCGGCGGCGCTGCGCACCGTCGAGTTCACGCTGTATTTCCTGTGGGATCTCGGGCTGAAGGTCGGCCACGCCACGCGCTCGGTGACGGATTGTCTGACCGAGGCGAACGGCGACGCGACGGTGCGCACGTCGCTGCTGGACGCGCGCCCGATCGCGGGCGACGCTGCCCTGTTCAGCGAATTCGCGGACAAATTCCGCGCGGCGTGCCAGGAAGCCGGGGCCGCCGGCTACATCGCCGCCAAGCGC
>JAKBCB010000303.1 GCA_021808185.1 Pseudomonadota bacterium | reverse complement strand
CGATGCCTCCGAGATCGCCGCACGCATCATGGCGATGCAGGAGGCCGGCGAGTTCGACGTTTGCACGCTGGTCTATAACCGCTTCGCCTCGGTGATCTCGCAGATCCCGACCGAGACGCAGTTGATCCCGGCGCCCATCCCCGCGCAGAAGCACGAGGAAGCCGGCGCCCGCGCGAGCTACGAATACGAGCCGGAGGAGGAGGAAATCCTCGCCCGGCTGCTGCCGCAGAACCTGGCCATCCAGGTCTATCGCGCGCTGCTGGAGAATGCCGCCGGCTTCTACGGCTCGCAGATGACCGCGATGGACAACGCCACGCGCAACGCGGGCGACATGATCAAGCGGCTGACGCTGAACTACAACCGCGCCCGTCAGGCGAACATCACGCGGGAGCTGATCGAGATCATCTCCGGCGCCGAAGCCCTCTGACGACCGCGACCAAACGAGACGCAACGACGAGTTTTTTCGCGCCGGGACATCGGCGCCAGGATTGGGGACCAGAGCAATGGCCAGCAACAATGTCGGGCGCGTGACGCAGGTCCTGGGCGCCGTGGTGGACGCGCAGTTCGACGGTGAACTGCCGTTCATCCAGAACGCGCTCACCACGCGCATCGGCGACCGTGAACTCGTCCTCGAAGTGGCGCAGGAACTCGGCGAAAAGTCGGTGCGCTGCATCGCCATGGACAGCACCGACGGTCTGGTGCGTGGCTCCGAGGTGATCGACACCGGGGCGCCGATCTCCGTGCCCGTCGGGCCGGAGACGCTGGGCCGCATCATGAATGTGATCGGCGAGCCGATCGACGAACGCGGCCCGATCGGCAGCGCCAAGCGCTACCCGATCCATCGCGAGGCGCCGAGCTTCGAGGAACAGGCGACCTCGGCCGAAATCCTTGTCACCGGCATCAAGGTGGTGGATCTGCTGGCGCCGTACCTGAAGGGCGGCAAGATCGGCCTGTTCGGCGGCGCGGGCGTGGGCAAGACCGTGCTGATCCAGGAGCTTATCAACAACATCGCCAAGGGCCATGGCGGCGTGTCGGTGTTCGCGGGCGTCGGTGAGCGGACGCGCGAAGGCAACGACCTGTATCACGAGATGATCGACGCGGGCGTCATCAAGCTCGGCGAGAATGGCAGCACCGAGGGGTCCAAGGTGGCGCTGGTGTATGGCCAGATGAACGAGCCGCCGGGTGCCCGCGCGCGCGTCGCGCTCTCCGGCCTCTCGGTCGCGGAGTTCTTCCGCGACGAGGAAGGCCAGGACGTGCTGTTCTTCGTGGACAACATCTTCCGCTTCACCCAGGCCGGCGCCGAAGTGTCGGCCCTGCTCGGGCGCATCCCCTCGGCGGTGGGCTACCAGCCGACGCTGGCCACCGACATGGGCGCGTTGCAGGAACGGATCACCTCGACCAAGAAGGGCTCGATCACCTCGGTCCAGGCCATCTACGTGCCGGCCGACGACCTGACCGACCCGGCGCCGGCGACCTCGTTCGCGCACTTGGACGCGACCACGACGCTGTCGCGCCAAATCGCGGAGCTGGGCATCTACCCGGCGGTGGACCCGCTCGACTCCACCTCGCGCTCGCTCGATCCGCGCATCGTCGGCGAGGAGCACTACACCGTCGCGCGCGAAGTGCAGCGCGTGTTGCAGACCTACAAGTCGCTCCAGGACATCATCGCCATTCTGGGCATGGATGAGCTGTCGGAAGAAGATAAGCTGATCGTGGCCCGCGCCCGGAAGATCCAGCGCTTCCTGTCGCAGCCGTTCCATGTGGCCGAGGTGTTCACCGGTTTCCCCGGCAAGTTCGTGCCGGTGGCGGACACCATCCGCAGCTTCAAGGCGATCGTGGCCGGCGAATACGACCATCTGCCGGAAGCGGCGTTCTACATGGTCGGCGCCATCGAGGAAGCGGTCGCCAAGGCCGAATCGATGAAGACGGCCGCCTGAGGCCAGCGAACAAGGGAGCGGACCGATGCCGGTCGATCTGGAGATCGTCTCGCCCGAGCGGCTGTTGCTGTCGCGTCCGGTGGACATGGTGGTGATCCCCGCCGCCGAGGGTGAGATCGGCGTGCAGGCGCAGCATTCGCCGATGATCGTGCTGCTGCGCGGTGGCACGATCCGGCTGTACGAAGGGGCACAGGTGACGGAGCGGCTGTTCGTCTCCGGCGGCTTCGCCGAGATCACGCCTTCGCGTGTCACGGTGCTGGCGGATGAGGCGACCCCGGTCGCCGCCGTCTCCCGCGCCGAGGGCGAGCGGCGGCTGGCGGCGGCCCAGGGCGACTACGACCGCGCCGACAAGATGGACGTGGCCGCGCTGGACGCGGCCATGGCGCGGCTGCAATCCGCCCGCGCGATGATCGAGGCCGCCCAGGCCGCGTGACCAAGGCCCCCTGCCGGGCGTGTGCCGGGCAGGGGTTGTCTTGATTTCATCGTCCGGCATCCGCATTCTCGAGAGAGTGCAAGACTCTCACGGTAACACCATCTCTGTTCGACTGGCGCGTGGCAGATGGCGTGATTGTTGCCCGTTACCGACGAACACGGGGGCGCGAGGCCGAGGACCATGAAGCACTGGCGCATCGACGAGGTTGCTTGGGACCGGTTCGATCGCTCCAAGGTCGATCCCGATCTGGTGCCCGCGGTGAAGGCCGCGGCCATGGTGGAGCGCAACGGGCTGGACTATGCCGCCTATCTCGGCGGCGTGTTTCACGACGATCCGGATTTCCGCGCGGCTGCGGACAACTGGGCCATCGAGGAAGTCCAGCACGGCGACGCACTTGGCAAATGGGCCATGCTTGCCGATCCCGAATGGGATTATCCCGCCGCGTTCGCGCGCTACCGCGACGGCTTCAAGATCGCCGTGGATGCCAATGCCTCGATCCGGGGGTCGCGCACCGGCGAGCTGATCGCGCGCTGCATGGTGGAAACCGGCACATCCAGCTTCTATTCGGCGGTGGCGGATGCGACCGAGGAGCCGGTACTACAGGCCATCTGCCGCCAGATCGCGGCCGACGAGTTCCGCCACTTCAAGCTGTTCTACGACCACATGCGCCGGTATCTGGCGCGCGAGAACCTCAATTTCCTGCAACGCCTGCGCATCGCGGCCGGACGCATCTCCGAGACCGAGGACGACGAACTGGCGTTCGCGTTTCACTGCGCGAACGACCCGCCCGGCCAGGATTACGCGCACGAGGCCTGCATGACGGCCTATCTGTCGCGCGCCTTGACATTCTACCGCTTCCGCCACATCGAACGCGGTATGGGAATGATCTTCAAGGCCATCGGCCTGCCGCCGCGCGGCCGGCTGTCCGATATGTCCGCGAAGCTGGCGTGGCAGTTGGTGCAGCGCCGGCAACGCCGGCTGGCCGAGCGCTTGGCGGCGCGGCCCAGCCTCGCGCAGGCCGCGTAGCCCCCGCGCCGGCGCGTTGAAGCTGGCTGGCATTAAACCCTTGCGGTAAGCCGGTCTGACGGGCACATTTGTGTATCAAACCGATATCGTTGTTGGAAAGACCGGCAGGCGCATGGGCAAACGCTTTCTCGTGACCGGCGGGGCCGGGTTCGTCGGCAGCCATCTGGTGGCGGCCCTGCTCGACCGGGGCGACGAGGTGGTGGTGTTCGACAGCCTCGCCACCGGCCACCGCCAGGCGGTGCTGCCGGGCGCGCGGCTGGTGGAGGGCAACCTCGATGACGAGGCGCTGCTGGACGCGACACTCGCGGATGGCCCATGGGACGCGGTGTATCACTTCGCCGCCCTGTCCATCGTCGGCGAGAGCATGCGCGAGCCGTTCCGCTATCTCGCGGTCAATGTCGGCACCGGCGTGCGGCTGATCGCGGCCTGTGTGCGCCATGGCGTACCGAAATTCGTGCTGTCATCCACCGCCGCCCTGTTCGGCTCCAGCCGTTCCACCCCGATCGATGAGACGACGCCGTTCGACCCCGATTCGCCGTACGGCGAGAGCAAGGCCATGCTGGAGCGCGCGCTGCACTGGGCCGACCGGGTGCACGGGCTGCGCAGCGCCTGCCTGCGCTACTTCAACGCCGCCGGCGCCGACCCAGCCGGGCGGCTGGGCGAGGACCACACGCCGGAGAGCCACCTGATCCCGCTGGTGATCGACGCGGCCCTCGGCCGCCGGCCGCAACTTTCGGTGTTCGGCGACGATTATCCGACGCCGGACGGCACCTGCGTGCGGGATTACATCCACGTCGCCGACCTCGCGGACGCGCATCTGCGCGTGTTGCCGCGCCTGGATGCCGGCAGCGTGCGCTACAACCTCGGGACCGGCCACGGCTATTCGGTGCTGGAGGTGATCCGCTCGGTCGAGCGGGTCAGCGGGCGGGTTGTGCCGATGCGCATCGCGCCCCGCCGCCCCGGCGATCCGGCGGTGCTGATCGCCGCGTCCGACGCGATCCGGCGCGAGACCGGCTGGCAGCCGCGCCACGCCGACCTCGACGACATCGTCCGCACCGCCCTGCGCTGGCGCGAGGCGCATCCCGAGGGGTATCGCACGAGGTGCCTTGCCGGCTGAGGCGCGCTTGGCTCTGCCCGGTTATCTGGCGACGATGGCTTCACGAACGGGGAGGGGTGCGATGGCCGTGATGTCGGGCGGCGCCGGGCCTGTGCCGGCAACGCTGGGCAAGGCCGAGGCAGTCAGCGATCTCGCCGTGCGCGCGGGCCTCACCGGCTTCGATCCCGAACGATCGGACGTGGTCGAGACTCTTGCCGCGATCGGCCGTGCCCTCGGGCGGCTGTCCAACCCGCAGGTGGAATTTCGCAATGCCGCCGCGATCCAGGGGGCCTCGGCGCGGCTGGTGTTCGGCAAGGGGTTTCGCGTGCTGCCAGCGCCGCACCACCTCAGCGGCATGCCGGAGTGCTTCAGCGCCAGCAGCCCGGACGCGCACAGCCCGGACATGTCGGTGCTGGAACTGCCCGACGGGTATCTCTGCCATTTCCGCGATGGGCCGCTGGTGGTCTCGCCCGCGGGCGACGTGGTCGCGCGCGATTATAGCAGCCGCTTCGCTGGACTCGTGCACTATTACGAGACGCCATTGCGGCAGGTGCTGGCGGATGCGATGCGGATCGACGGCACGGTGCTGGTGCTGGCCGACGACGTGCGGCCGCTGAACTTCTGTCACTGGATGGTGGACTGGCTGCCGCGCCTGGCGCTGCTGGGCGAGCAGGCGCTGCGGGCGGACAT
>JAKBCB010000302.1 GCA_021808185.1 Pseudomonadota bacterium | reverse complement strand
GATCGTGGTGGCGCTTGCCGGAGGCCAGGGCCGCCACGGGCGCTGATGGCCGGTAACGGTGACCGGGCATTCCAAGGCCTGCGCCCTATCATGGAGGCCGAAATAAGGCGAGCCGAGACGATCGTGTGCGATTGTCTCGGCCGCGGGCTGCGCGCGGCCAAGGCTGGGATCGCCGGGTTGCGGCGCTTGAGCGTCTGGCAGCGGGACCTATTCACCTCGAGGCCGCGAGCGGCTGGGCCTCGGGATGCGGCGGCGCTGAGCGCTGTGCTCTCGGCGTGGGGCGGGTATAGGCTGGCGCCCCCTCGGCATTTGGCGATCAATCATGGTCGGATTTCAAGACTTCTGGGGCAAGGCACGATCTGACACAGATGAGGGGCCCGGCTTCCATCCCCTGGCTTGGCATCTGCTCGATGTTGCCGCCGTCTTCGACTATCTGCTCGACATTCCGGATTTGGCCGGAGGCATTCCACCCGGGTGGCGCCGCATGCTGGTGTTTCTCGCGGCGCTGCACGATGTCGGCAAGTTCACCCGTTCTTTCCAGGCGCTTGCGCCCGAGCACTGGCCGGCCGTTTTTGGGCAATTCCGCGGCCGGATCGGGGCGCCACGGCACGACACGTTGGGCTGGATGATCCTTTCCGGAAAGCTACGGGCCGACCTGGAAGCCTGCCTCCCCGGTTGGGGCGACCGGCAGCTCGATCCGCTGCTGCGCGCTGTCACCGGCCATCACGGTCGCCCGCCGGAGGAGGACGCCGGGCGCCTGCTGCCCGAGATTTTCTGTCCGGCCTGCGAGCGGGCCGTGCGCGATCTGCTTAGCGACTTGCGCTCTCTGCTTGCTCCCCCGCCGGTCGCCCGGCCGACGACGGCGGAGGCGAAGCGCCTGTCCTGGCTGGTAGCGGGTCTTGTGAATCTTGCCGACTGGATTGGCTCTGCCAACCCGCCGTTCAGCTATGAACGATCCGACGCATACGATCTTCCCGCCTACTGGGCGCTGGCGCAGGGGCGGGCGGGCGAGGCGGTCGCCGCGAGCGGCCTGTTGCCCGCCACCATCGCACCGGCGGGCGGCCTGCGCACCCTGTTTCCCGACATCCGCGACCCGTCGCCGATGCAGGCCTGGGCCGAGACCGTGGCGCTGCCCGCCGGCCCCTGCTTGGTGTTGATCGAGGACGCGACCGGCAGCGGCAAGACTGAGGCCGCGCTGCTTCTCGCACATCGGATGATGGCCGAGGGCCGGGCCGGCGGACTGTTCTTCGCACTACCGACGATGGCGACCGCGAACGCGATGTTCGGGCGGCTCGGCGCATCCTATCGCCGGCTGTTTGCGTCAGGAACGAAGCCGTCGCTGGTGCTCGCCCACGGACGGACAGCGCTGCATGACGGGTTCCGTTCCTCGATCCTGCCTGCCGCGCCGCCGACCGCGGAGGTCGGCGAGGAGGGCGCGGAGCCGGCCGGCCCGAGCTGTGCCGCGTGGATCGCCGACGACCGGCGCAAGGCGTTCCTCGCCGAGATCGGCGCCGGAACCATCGACCAGGCGCTGCTGGCGACGCTTCCCAGCCGACACGCGGCCCTACGCCTGCTCGGCCTGTCACGGCGGGTGCTGATCGTCGATGAGGCCCATGCCTACGACCCATACATGCGGGAGGAGTTGTGCGGGCTGCTTCGGTTCCAGGCGGCGCTCGGCGGCAGTGCCATCGTGCTCTCGGCGACTTTGCCGCAGGCGCTGCGGCGCGCGCTGGCCGACGCTTTCGCCGAAGGGAGGGGCGGCGATCTGGTCGGCACGGCTTATCCGCTGGTTACGGTGGTCAGCGCCGCCGCGGCGGCGGAGTACCCTGTGGTCCTGCGCTCCGCGAGCGCGCGCCGCGTTGCCGTCCGGCGCCTGCCTGACGCGGACTCCGTAATCGACGCGATCACCGCGGCGCCGGCGGACACGGCGATCGCCTGGGTACGCAACACGGTCGATGACGCGATCGCAGCGAGCGACGCGCTGCGCGAACGTGGGCGCGAGGTGATCTTGTTCCATGCCCGCTTTGCCATGGCGGATCGCCTAGCAGTGGAGAGTACGGTGCTGGCGCGCTTTGGCAAGAGGGCACATGGGCCGCGGGCAGCGATCGTGGTGGCGACGCAGGTGATCGAGCAGAGTCTCGATCTCGACTTCGACCTGATGGTGAGCGATCTGGCGCCGATTGACCTCCTGATCCAGCGCGCTGGGCGGTTGTGGCGGCATGAGCGCAAGGCGCGGCCGGTGGCCGGCCCGGAGCTGCTGGTGTTGTCGCCCGAGCCGGTGGCCGATCCGCAGGCGGACTGGCTGCGCAAGCTGCTGCCGGGGACAGCGGCGGTCTATCCGGACCCGGCGCTCCTCTGGCGTAGCGCCCGCATCCTGTTCGCCGCCGGGGCGATCGTCACGCCGACCGACATGCGGACGCTGATCGAGCCGGTCTATGCCAAGGGGGCCGACGTGCCGGTCGGGTTACAGGACAAGTCTGATCGGGCGGCGGGCAAAGACGCGGCTGCCGCTGGGCTTGGCCGGATCAACGTGCTGAACCCGGAGGACGGGTATTGCCGCGGCAACGACGGCTGGGAGGACGACGTGCGGACGCCGACCCGGCTGAGCGAGGGGCACGTGCTGGCATGGCTCGCACGGATGGAGAACGGGCGGGTGCTACCCTGGGCTTCGGCTGATTCACCGGCGCGGGCCTGGGCGTTGTCGGAGGTTTCGGTTAGGGCGAACCGGCTGGGGGAGCCAGTGCTCGATCCCGCGCTAACAGCTCTGGTGGAGCAGGCGAAGGCAGACTGGCCCCGGTATCTGCGGGAGACCCCGGTTCTGGTGCTGTCGCCCGCAGCGGAACAGTGGTGGGAGGCCGGGGTCCGACGCGCCGGTGGACCCATAGAGTCGGTTCGCTATCGGCGTGATAGTGGGCTCGTGTTCCCTGACCGTCGCCGGCTCGTTGGCTTGACGAATTCGTGATCCGGTCGGATCGTCGGTCGCAATCGGGCAGGAAGGTCGCCGATGCCAGCCGAACCGTTCAACCTGCTCACGGCTGCATGGCTCCCGGTCCGCCGCCGGTCCGGCCGCCTGGATTTGATCCGTCCAGCGCAGATCACCGAATCCTTGGACGACGATCCTGTGCTAGAGACCGCTTGGCCGCGGCCGGACTTTCGGATCGCGACGATCGAGTTTCTGATCGGTCTGCTGGCCACCTTCGCCCCATCCGCTGACGAGGATGCGTGGGAGGGCTGGTGGCAGGATGCGCCTGGCCCTGAAGTACTTGAGGCTGCGTTCCGCCCCTATGCTCATGCATTCGCGCTCGACGGCGACGGGCCACGCTTCCTGCAAGATTTCGACACGCTGGACGGCGATCCCAATCCGGCCGGAACCTTGCTGATCGAGGCTCCCGGGGCGAACACGCTGCGCAATAACGCCGATCTCCTGGTCAAGCGTGGGCGGGTGAACGTGCTCTCCCGCGCGGCAGCGGCGATGGCGCTGTTCACCCTACAGACCTATGCGCCGAGCGGCGGCGCCGGCCATCGCGTGGGCCTGCGCGGCGGCGGCCCGCTCACCACGCTGATTCTCCCGCGCAGCAACGACGGGGCACCGGCCCCATTGTGGCGAACCTTGTGGGCCCATGTCCGCCCCAGCAAGCCGGTTTCCCTGGCGGCTCTGCCGCACGTATTGCCGTGGCTCGCACGGACACCAACCTCGGAAAAGAACCGGACCGCGATCGGCGCTGGGCTGCTTCCGGGGCACGTGTTCTGGAGCATGCCGCGCCGCATCCGGCTGGTGTTCGAGGCCAATCCCGCAGGCCGGCCGTGCGACCTGACCGGCGTACTGGATCGAGTGACGGTGATCGGCTGGCAAACCCGCCCCTATGGCCTGTTCTACCAGGACTGGTCCCCACCCCACCCGCTTTCGCCACGCTACCGGCAGAAGAAGACCGATCCTTGGCTGCCGGTGCATGGCCAGCCCGCCGGCATCGGCTATCGCGACTGGGTGGGGGTGGTGGTCTCAGCCGACGACGGCACCAGGGAACCGGCCGAGGCGGTGACCTGGTTCCGCCGAAACTGTCCACGGGCCGACCGCCCGGCGGGAATCCGTCTGCTCGCCGCTGGCTACGACATGGACAACATGAAGGCACGCGGCTTCGTCGAAAGCGAGATGCCGCTGCCGCCGCCGCTTGATAATAGCCGGGCGGAAGCCTTGGACGATCGCATCCGTCGGCTGGTGCGCGCTGCCGGGATCACCGACAGCCTGCTCCGAGGTGCGGTGCGGGCCGCATTGTTCTCGCCTGGGACCAAGATCGACGCCGCCGGAGCGAGCCTCCTTCTCGCGGTGCGCGAGCGGTTCTGGCGCGATGCCGAATCTGCATTCTACGCCCGGTTGCGCGCTGTGGTGGCAGAAATCGAAGCGGACCCCGACCCGCCGATCGAACCTCTCACGCGACCCTGGCTCAAGGACCTACGCAGCACGGCGCTGGCGGGGTTCGACGCGGCTGCTCCACTCGATCCCGACCAGTATCGCGAACGCGGCGGCGATCGGCCGGAGCAACCGGTGGTGCGGGCGCGTGGATTTCTCTCGGCCGCATTCAACGGCTTCGGTTCGGGTGGGCGGGAGTTGTTCATCATGCTTGGTCTGAGCGTGCCCGAACCGGCGCAGCCGGGACGCAAGAAAGCAAGGAGCGGCGCATGAACATCGACGCGCAGGCCCGCGAGGCCAGGCAGTGGTGGCATGAGCTCGTACCCGACGCGACCACCGGGCGACGCGGCGACCGCGCGGTGCTCGCCCGCTTGCGTCGCGCCGCCACGCCGCTGGAAGCCGCCGAGGAGCAAGAGACGATCGACCTTGCGCGCCGGCTGGGCGGCGGCCTCAGGACGCTCGACGACGTCGCCGTCTGTGCTGCCGTGCTGGCGCATGTGCGTCAGGATGACGGCGGCCCTATCGCTCGACGCGTCGGTCCGGTCCCGGGGGACCCGACCCGACGCCCGCTGGTTTCCGCCTTGCGCTTCCGTCGGCTGATCCAGGCCGACACGCCCGAGGACAAACTGATCCAGTTTCGCCGCCTGCTGGCGCTCGCCGACCGTAAGGCGGACGTGGCCGATCTCGCCAGGGCACTGCTCGACTGGTCGGAACGGCGCCGGCGCGACTGGATTTTCCGCTACTACGCCGGCGAGCCGCCCACCCGCGACAATGATGCGCCCACCCAGCAA
>JAKBCB010000301.1 GCA_021808185.1 Pseudomonadota bacterium | reverse complement strand
GGTGCTGGGCGAGTCGCTCGCCGCCGGCTACGGCCTCGCGGCCAGCGAGGGGTTCGAGGCGCAACTGGCCGACGCCCTGCGCGCGCGCGGCCACGACGTGCACATCATCGATGGCGCGGTGTCCGGCGACACCACGGCGGGCGGGCGGGCAAGGCTCGATTGGGCGCTCGGCGACGGCGCGGACGCGGCCATCGTCGAACTCGGCGGCAATGACGGGCTGCGCGGCACCGAACCGCGCGAGACGGCGGCCAATCTCGGCGCGATCCTCGATGCGCTGGCCGCGAAACACATTCCGGTGCTGCTGACCGGCATGTACGCGCCGCCCAATCTCGGCGCCGACTACGAAAACGAGTTCCGCGCCGTGTTCGACCGTCTCGGCGCGCGGCCGGGGGTGATCTATGATCCGTTCTTCCTGGCGGGCGTGGCGGGCGAGCCCTCGCTGAACCAGCAAGACCACATCCACCCCAACCCGGAGGGCGTGAAGCGCGTCGTTGCCCGCTTTCTGCCCGCGGTCGAGCGATTGCTCGCGGAGGTGAAGTGATGCGCCTGTTCGTGGG
The DNA here is from genome assembly GCA_021808185.1 of Pseudomonadota bacterium. GTDB lineage: Bacteria > Pseudomonadota > Alphaproteobacteria > Acetobacterales > Acetobacteraceae > CAJCJG01. The sequence continues at coordinate 4,653 of JAKBCB010000301.1, read as the reverse complement.
TCTGGACCTGCCGTGGGAGCTGCGCGAGCGGCTGGCGCTGCTGGCCGGCGGCATCCCCGGCGCGCGCTGGCTGCCGCCGGAAAACTACCACATCACGCTGCGCTTCATCGGCGAGGTGGCCGCGCACCAGGCGGAGGAAATCGATCTCGCGCTGGCCACGCTGCGCGCGCGCGGCTTCTCGCTGTCGCTGACCGGCGTCGGCACGTTCGAGAAGGCGGGCCGCCCAGTGGCGCTGTGGGTGGGGGTGGAGCGCAACGCGCAGCTCGATCTGTTGCAAAGCAAGATCGAAACCGCCTGCCAGCGCAGCGGGCTGGAGCCGGAGCGCCGCCGCTTCTCTCCGCATGTCACGCTCGCGCGGCTGGACAACGCCCTGGGGCCAAAGCTGGTCGCCTACCTTCAGTCCAACAACCTGTTCCGCTCGGAGCCGGTGCCGGTGGAGCACTTCACCCTGTTCAGCTCAAGGCTGGGCAAGGAGGCATCGGTCTATACGGCGGAAGTGGAATACGCGCTGGCCTGATCCGGGCAGACGGCCCAGGAGACACGCGCGCCGGCGGCGGACGCCGGTTGCGGCCTGACCGCTCAGAGTCCGGCCGCCGCCTGCTGTCTGGCTACCTTGCGGACCTGCGACATCACCTCGTCCACGAACACCACGCCGTCGTTGATCGGCAGTCCGGCCGAGCGCAGCGCGGTCGCCGTCCAGGTGTTGCAGGTGGTCATCGCGTTGTAGGTGCCGCTCGCGGCATAGAACATGCTCGCGGGGTCGGCGCCCGGCCCCAGCCGCGCCGCCGTGCCGTCCGGGTTGGTCTGGATCGAACGCCACGTCACATCGGACAAATTCGCGGCCCCGGGGCGGCTGACATGCACCGTCTCGATGTCCACCTCGCCCTGGGTGCGAACGACCACCTCGGCCGGCGGGCCGGGCAGCGGTGTCACCAGCAGCACCGCGCGGCTGGGCAGCAGCGAGCGCAGCATCGCCGCCGTGCTGTGGTCCTTCTCCAGCATGTATTGCCGCTCGCCGAAGCCGAAGCAGAGGAAGCGCGCGCCCGGGAAATCCGCCGCGACGCTCGCGAGCTTGCCGGTCAGGTCACGCGGGTCGAGGCAGATATCCGTGTGCCAGTCCCGCTGGACCACGTCGATGCGTACCTCCAGCGGCCCCGGCGGCAGGATGGGCGGGGTCGTGGCGCAGCCGGCCGGTGCGATCGCCATCAGCGCCAGCCAGCCGAAGCGCGCCCACCGCATGTCCGCCCACCATTACGCTGCCGGTCCACTTAGCGTGAACCGCGGCGGCGGCGCAAACGCTCAGACGCCCGGCAACTCGTTGACGCAGGCCACCCGCCAGCCGCGTGGCGTGCGGTCCAGCCGGGTGAGGGAAATGTTCTCGATGGAGAAATGCAGCGCCATGTCGGCGCTCAGCCCGATGGCATGGGCGATGGCCGCGCGGATGGCGCCACCGTGGCTGACCGCCACCACATCGCCGGTGTGGCTCTCCGCCAGTTGCTCCATCGTCTCGCCAAGCCGGAGGATACCGTCGGCCATGCTCTCGCCGCCCGGCGGCCGCTCGTGCCCGGCCAGCGGCCAGAAGGCGTGCGGCGGCATGGTGAGCTGCCCGGCCACGTCGTCGTGCGGCTGACCCTGCCACTCGCCGAAGCCCAGCTCGATCAAGCCAGGAACGATCCGCAGCGTCTGTTCCGGGTAGCCGGCGCGGAAAATCGCGGCGGCGGTGCGCTGGGTGCGGCTGAGCGGGCTGGCGAGCCATGTCGCCGGGCGCGGCAGGCGGCGGGCGAGCGCCCGGTACATCGGCACCTGCGCCTCCAGCGTGTGCGGGCACAGTTCCACATCCATGGTGCCGTACACGACCGCGCGGGCGTTCTCCTCTACCAGGGCGTGGCGGATCAGCCAGAAACGGGTCTCGGTCATGTCAGTATTTCACTCGCCGATGGAAATGAGCGCCCCGCGCAGCCGGGCGGAGCGGAACTGGTTGGCAAAGAGCAGGACGGCACCGGCAAGCCACAGCGCGTTCAGCCCGGTGGCCCAGGCCAGATGGCCCCAGGCGACGCCCTGGCCGGCCAGCGCCGCGCGCATCCCCTCGAACACATGGGCGGACGGCAGCGCGAGCGCCACCGGCCGGATCGAGGCCGGCAGCGCCGAAACCGGATAGAACACGGCGGAGAACGGGGTCAGGCCGAACAGCACCGACCACGCCAGCGCCTCCGCCCCCGCGCCATGGCGCAGAATGAGCGAGATGACACCCAGCGCCACCCACCAGCCCATCACCATCAGGTTCGCGACGAACGGGATCAGCACCAGCCCGATGGTCAGAATATCGAACGCATACAACAGGTAAGCCAGCACCAGCGCCGGCAGCAGGCCGACCACCACGCGCAGCGCGGAGACGCCGACCAGGGCGGCCACCAGCTCCCACGGCCGCAGCGGGCTGACGAACACATGGCCCAGGTTGCGCGACCAGATTTCTTCCAGAAAGCCGAGCGCCAGCCCCATCTGGGTGCGCAGCGCCACCTCCCACAGCAGCACGCCGCCGAGCAGCCCGCCGGCCGCGACCGCGCCTGGGTTGCCCAGGCGGGCGGCGAAGAAGCTCGCGGTGAAGCCCCAGATGCAAAGCTGCAAGGTCGGCCAGTAGGCCAGTTCGATCAGCCGGGGCCAGGAGGCGCGGTACAGTGCGATATGGCGGTAGATCAGCCCCCAGATGCGGCGGGCCGAGGCATAGGCGCCGGTCATGCCAGCGCCTCCGCCGCCGCGGTGCGGTTGCGCGCGATGTCCAGGAACACCTGCTCCAGATTCTCCCGCCCGTGCCGCGCCAGCAACTCGGCCGGCGCGCCGCGATCGACGATGCGGCCCTGCTTCATCATCAGCACCTGCGAGCACAGCCGCTCGACCTCGGCCATGTTGTGCGAGGCGAGCAGGATGGTGCAGCCGCTCGCCGCCCGGTAGCGTTCCAGCCAGGTACGCACCATGTCGCCGGTGTCCGGGTCCAGGCTCGCGGTCGGCTCGTCCAGCAGCAGCACGCGCGGGCGGTTGATGAGGGATTTTGCCAGCGCCACGCGGGTCTTCTGGCCGGCCGAGAGTTCGCCGGCGCGGCGGGCAAGCAAGTCGCGCAGATGCAGTTCGTCGGCCAGTTCGGCGATGCGCGCTTCCGCGTGGGGCACGTTGTACAGGTGGCCGTACACGCGCAGATTTTCCGCAACCGTCAGCCGGGCTGGCAGCGCCACGTAGGGCGAGGAGAAATTCATTTGCGCCAGCGCGGCGAACCGGTCCCGCGCCATGTCGTGGCCAAGAATGAAAATGCTGCCGGCGGTGGGGATCAGCAGGCCGAGCAGCATGGCGATGGTCGTGGTCTTGCCCGCGCCATTGCCGCCGAGCAGGCCGACAGTCTGGCCCCGCGACACCGCGAAGTCGATGGCATCGACCGCGAGCGTGGCGCCGTAGCGCTTGGTCAGGCCGGTCGCGACGATCACCCCCATACGGGCGGATTAGGGCCCGCGCCGCCGCCCGCCAAGAGCAATGTTCCATGACAGGCGCGCAGCGGCCATACTGCGGCAACAAAGCGGGAGGCAACGACGATGGACGCCCCGGTGAACGACGCGCTGGCATCGTGGCCGCAATGGCGGCGCGACGAGTTGGCGGCGAACACCGCCAACGGCCATGTCGGCACGAAGCTGGTGGCCGAGACGGCGCGCGGCCGGGTCTGGCACCTGACCCTGCAACCGGGCGAGCGGCTGGCGTTCCATCGCCATGTGCTGGACTATTTCTGGACCGTCACCTCACCGGGCGGCGGTCTCGGCCGCTCGCATTACGGCGACGGGCGGGTGGTGGAGGTGGAGTACGCCGAGGGCGACACCAGGCACCTGTTCTTCGCGGCTGGCGAGTCGATGATCCACGATCTGGAAAATATCGGCGACGGGCCGCTCAGTTTTGTCACGGTGGAGTATCTGCCGGGTGCGAACGAGGCGCTGGGGCTGTAGCCGCGACGGGAATGATCGGATTCCAAAGGCTCCGCCTTCGGTGGGGTGCGGGGTGAAACCCTGCCTCTTGCTGTCCCCGCTCAGCCCGCCACCGTCCCCAGCACCAGTTCCTGAATCCGCGCCGGGTCGGTCTGCTCCATCACCTTGCGCGCGAACCGCGCGCAGTCGTCGATGTTGGCCCCCCGCACCGCCTGTTTCACGCGCGGCACGGCCGAGGCGTTCATCGAGAAGCTGCGCAAGCCCAGCCCCAGCAGCAGCGGTGTCAGGCGGGGGTTGGCGGCCATTTCGCCGCAGACGGAGACCGGCATGCGCATGCGCAGCGCGGCTTCGGTGGCGAACTGCACCAGCCGCAGCACGGCGGGGTGCAGCGGGTCGTACAGGTGGGCCACGTCCGCCTCCGCGCGGTCCACGGCAAGCGCGTACATGGTCAGGTCGTTGGTGCCGATGGCGAAGAAATCCGCCTCGAGCGCCAGCGCGTCGGCGGACAGCGCCGCGCCGGGGGTTTCGATCATGATGCCGAGCGGCGGCAGTTTCTCGCTCAGTTTCTCGCCCCGGCGGCGCAGGCGGCGGGCGACGCGCTCGTAGATCTCCCGCGCGGCACGGACCTCGGCGACGGTCGTGACCATCGGCAGCAGCACGCGCACCGGGCCGTGATGCGCCGCGCGCAGGATGG
>JAKBCB010000300.1 GCA_021808185.1 Pseudomonadota bacterium | reverse complement strand
GTGCTGCTGTCCCCGGGTATCTACAACTCCGCCTATTTCGAGCATGTGTTCCTGGCGCGCGAAATGGGCGTGCCGCTGGTCGAAGGCGCCGATCTGGTGGTGGAGGACGATCGGGTCTGGATGCGCACCACCGCCGGGCCGAAGGCGGTGCACACGATCTATCGCCGCATCGGCGATGACTTCCTCGACCCCACCGTGTTCCGCGCCGATTCGCTGCTGGGCGTGCCGGGATTGATCCAGGCATGGCGGCGCGGCAACGTCACCCTGGCCAACGCCGTCGGTACCGGCGTTGCCGACGACAAGGCGGTGTACGCCTACATGCCGCGCATCATCCGCTATTATCTCGGCGAAGACGCGATCCTGGCGAATGTCGAGACGCATATCTGCCGCGAGCCGGAGGGGCTGGCCTACACGCTCGCGCATCTGGATCGGCTCGTCGTCAAGCCGGTGGGTGAATCGGGCGGCTACGGCATCACCATCGGCCCGCGCGCGACGCGCGCCCAACTGGATGCCGCGCGCGCCGCACTGCTCGCCGACCCGGCGAACTGGATCAGCCAGCCGGTGATCTCGCTTTCGGTGGGCCCGACGTTGACCGAGCATGGCATCCGCCCGCGCCATCTCGACCTGCGTCCCTTCGCGGTGACCGGGCGCGATACCTGGGTGCTGCCGGGCGGATTGTCGCGCGTGGCGCTGAAGGAAGGCAGCCTGGTGGTCAATTCGTCGCAGGGCGGCGGATCGAAGGATACCTGGGTGCTGGACGATGCCGCAGGGGAGCGCGCGGCATGAGCGTCGCGCGCGACACGCCGCTGCTGGCCCGCTACGCCGAAAGCCTGTTCTGGATGGCGCGCTACCTGGAGCGCGTGGAGAACACGGCGCGCCTGCTGGACGTGACACAGACCGCCGAGGCGCCGGGGCGGGAGGCGGAAAGCTGGTTCGCCCTGGTGCGCATCAACGCCGATGAGGCCTGCTTCGCCGAGCGCGGACTGGCCCCAGGCGCGGATGCGGTGAAGCGGTTCTATCTGCTGGATGCGGGCAATCCCACCAGCATTCCGGCGAGCCTGAACGCCGCGCGCACCAATGCGCGCACGCTGCGCCCGCTGATCTCGACCGAGATGTGGATGCATCTCAACGTGCTCCACCGCGACATGACGGCGATCCCGCCCGAGGCGCTGGAAGGTGACCGCCTGTCGCGCCTGTGCCGGCTGCTGAAGGAAGGCGTGCAGACCCAAACCGGCATCACCGAAGGCACGTTCTTCCGTGACCAGGGCTGGTTCTTCTACCAGTTGGGCCGGCTGATCGAGCGCGCCGACCAGACCACGCGGCTGCTCGACATCCGCTATCACCTGCTGGTGCCGGCCGCCGGTGAGGAGCGGCGGGTGGCGGAGCTGACGCAATGGGGCTCGGTGCTGCGCGCCGCCGCCGGCTATCACGCCTTCCGCCGCGTCGCACCGCCCGGCTTCACGCCGGAGGATGTCGTCGCCTTCCTGCTGACCGACACGGCGTTTCCCCGCAGCGTGCGGCTGTGCGTCGAGCAGATGGAATGGCTGCTCGGCCAGTTGCGCGGCCGCTACGGCCTGCGCGGCACCGTGCCCGCGCTGGAACGCATCGAGGAGTTGCGCGCCGGCCTGCTCGGCCGGCCGGTGGAACGGATCATCGCCGACGGGCTGCACCAGTTTCTCGACGGCGTGCAGCGCGACCTGATCCTGCTCGCCGCCGAGATCGGCACCGCCTTCTTCCGCGACTGGCGGCCGCTGGAACAGTCGCAGGCGCAATCGCAGCAGGCGTAGCGCAGTACCGTCAGTGCGAGGCGAAACCGAAGCAATCCCGCAGCGCGCCGCCGCCGGGTGCGACACGCCCGGGCTTCTGGACTGCTTCGTCGCTCCGCTCCTCGCAGTGACGGTCCCGCGTCCTTGCGAGCGCAGCGACGCAATCCAGAAGTTTGCAGCGGAGTCCTGGCGGCACGATCAGCAGGACGCTTACGATGCGGCCTCGCCGGCGGGCGCGAGGCTGACCAGTTCCGTGCCGTCCTCCACCAGATCGCCGGCGCGACAGCGTACGGCATCGACGAGGCCGGCCGCCGGTGCGGTCAGGCGCATCTGCACCTTCATCGCCTCCAGCACCAGCAGCACGGCGCCGCGTTCGACGCGGTCCCCCTGCGTCACCATCACTTCCAGCACGCGGCCCGGCATCGGCGCCAGTACGCGGCCGCCGCGCGCATCCTCGGACTGCTTCGGCGCCAGCGGATCGACGAAGCGCAGCATGTGGGCGACGCCGTCGCGGAACACCGCCACGTCATCGCCGCGCGCGACGGCGCGCAACCGCACGCCCGCGTCGTCGATGCGCAGCGCCAGCATCCCGTCCGTCGCCGCGCTCGCCCGCACCTCCGCCGCGCCGTCGGGCAGATCGAGGCGGAAGCTGCCGTCGGCGCGCAGATGGGCGCGCAGCCGCAGGGTCGCCTCGCCCGCCGTCACCTCGAAATCCTGCCAGCCGTCGCCGTTCAGCCGCCATGCCGTCGCCAGCGCCCAGGGCGACCACGGATCGGCCGCATCCGCCGCCGTGGCCTGCCGCAGATCGAGCAGGCGGCGCTGCACCGCCGCCGCCAGCACCGCGCGTGACGGCGGCGGCGGCGGGGCGAGCAGCATTTCGGCGTGGCGCGGGATGAAGCCGGTATCCAGCGCGCCCGCGGCAAATGCCGGATGCGCGGCGATCGCGCGCAGCAGCGGCAGGTTGGTCGCGACGCCGGCGATCTCGTACTCCGCCAGCGCCTGCGCCAGCCGCCGCACCGCGGCCGGACGGTCGGCGGCATGCACGATCAGCTTGGCGATCATCGGATCGTAGTGAACGCTGATCGCGTCGCCCTGCCGCACGCCGCTGTCCACGCGCACGCCGGCCGTTTCCTGCGGCGCGCGCAGATGGTGCAGCGTGCCGATGGATGGCGCGAAGTCGCGCGACGGGTCCTCGGCATAGACGCGCATCTCGATCGCGTGGCCGTCGATGCGCAGCGCGTCCTGAGGCAGCGGCAGCGTCTCGCCGGTGGCAACCTGCAACTGCCATGCGACGAGGTCGAGGCCGGTGATCGCCTCCGTCACCGGATGCTCGACCTGCAGGCGCGTATTCATCTCCATGAAGTAGAATGCGTCACCCTCGGCGATGAACTCCACCGTGCCGGCGCCGACATAGCCGACGGCACGCGCCGCGGCGCAGGCGGCCTCCCCCATCGCGCGGCGGCGTTCCGCGCTCATGCCGGGGGCCGGCGCCTCCTCCACCACTTTCTGGTGGCGACGCTGGATCGAACAGTCGCGCTCGAACAACGACACCACATTGCCGTGCGCGTCGGCGAACACCTGCACCTCGATATGGCGCGGGCGGGACAGGTAGCGTTCCAGCAGCACGCGGTCGTCGCCGAAGGCGGCGCGCGCTTCCCCCTGCGCCAATGCCAGCGCCTCGGCGAAGGCGGCTTCGTCGGGCACCACGCGCATGCCCTTGCCGCCGCCGCCGGCGGTCGCCTTGATCAGCACCGGATAGCCGATGCGCGCCGCCTCCGCCCGCAGCAATGCCACGTCCTGCGCGGCGCCGTGATAGCCGGGCACCACCGGCACGCCCGCCTGTTCCATCAGCGCTTTGGCTGCCGCCTTCGATCCCATCGCGCGGATCGCCGCCGCGGGCGGGCCGATGAACACGATGCCGGCCGCGGCGCAGGCCTCGGCGAATTCGGCATTCTCGCTGAGGAAGCCGTAGCCGGGATGGATCGCCTCGGCGCCCGCGCTGCGGGCGGCGTGGAGGATACGCGGGATCGACAGATAGCTTTCGCGCGCCGGCGGCGGTCCGATCAGCACCGACTCGTCGGCCATCGCGACATGCAGCGCCGCTTCATCCGCCGCCGAGCAGACGGCGACGGTGCGCACGCCCATCCGGCGCGCGGTGCGGATGATGCGGCAGGCGATCTCGCCGCGGTTGGCGATCAGGATCTTACGGAACATCGGCGCATTTCATCCGGCAGCGGCGGGGGCGGCAAGGTGGTATTCCACCTCGGCGGTGTAGGCCGACGCCTCCTTGCCGAGGCGCGAACTGAACAGCGTGAAATGCTCGACCGGCACCGGGTCGGCGCGGAACAGGTTGTTGGCCTGCACGAAGGCGGCGAGTTTCGCCGGCGCGGCGTTGTCGAGCCGCGCCAGCGTCACATGCGGGGCGAAGCGCCGCCGTTCCGGCTCCAGCCCCGCGCGCTGCAAGGCAGTTTCCACCTTGGATTGCAGCAGATCGAGCTGCTGGCTGCGTTCGACGCCGAGCCACAGCGACGTCTCCCGCCCGGCGCGGCTGAACGTGCCGACACCGCCGAGGGTGAGCATGAAGCGTCGCGCCCGCAGCGCGGCGAGCACGTGGTCGATCTCCTCCGCCTGGTGGGCGGCAACCTCGCCGATGAAGCGCAGGGTGATGTGATAGTTCTCCGGCGGCACCCAGCGCGCGCCGGGGATGCCGCCGGCCAGCAGCGCGATCCGTTCGCGCAGCGGCCAGGGCAGGTCGAGTCCGACGAACAGCCTCATGATTTCGGCGCCTCGGCGAGCAGTTGCTCGACCCGCGGCAGCAGCCGCGCGACGATGCGGCGCACGCCCTCGGCGTTCGGGTGGATGCCGTCCGGCTGGTTGAGCGCGCGGTCGGCGGCGACACCGTCGAGGAAGAAGGGGTCGTAGAGCACGCCCGGGCGGCGGGCGAGCGCGGCGAAGGCGGCGCGGAACTCGGCGGCGTATTGCGGGCCGAGATTGGGCGGGGCGTACATGCCGGTCAGCAGCACCGGAACGTGGCGGGCGGCCAGCGCGTCGAGGATGGCGCCGAGATTCGCCGCGGTCGCCCGCGGATCCAGGCCGCGCAACCCGTCATTGCCGCCGAGTTCGACGATCGCGGCGTCCGCGCCGTCGCCGATCGCCCAGTCGAGCCGGGCGCGGCCGCCCGCCGTGGTGTCGCCCGACACCGCGCCGTCGAGGATGGTGACCGGGGTGCCGTGCGCCGCCAGGGCGGCGGCCAGTTGCGCCTCGAACCCCTGGGAGGCGGGCAGGCCGTAGCCGGCGGCGAGGCTGTCGCCGAGCACCAGCAGGCGCGGCGGGGCGGCGGCCGGGGCGGCGGTTGCGGTGAACAAAAGCCAGGCCAGCACGCCAGCCGCATTCCGCATCCGGGCGCGGGGGCCATATCGTGCGGTCATGGACCTCATTGTCACTCCTCAG
>JAKBCB010000299.1 GCA_021808185.1 Pseudomonadota bacterium | reverse complement strand
GGCGTCGGCGGCGCGCGTTTCGGGCTGGCGCTGACCTTCGGCACGCCGCGCGAGGATTTGCAGGATGTCGCGGATCTGCTGGCCGATGTCGGACAGGCGATTCGCCCGGCGTTGCAGCGCAAACAGGCCGAGGACCGGCTGGCGCTGTTGCACGAGGTGCTGGCGAGCGTGGCCGAGGCGCCGGGATTCCGGCAGGCGATCGACGCGGCGCTGCGGCGGCTGTGCGAGCATGCCGGCGCGCTGTGGGGCCTGATGTGGGACAAGGTGGACGGCGCGGACCAACTGCGCCTTGTCGCCGTGCAGGGCGGCGCCGGCGCCCCGGATGACCTGTACGAGAGGGTCGCCGCCGCGTTCCCGCTGGCGGCATCGAAATCCATCCTGGCGCCGCTGCTGGAAGCCGAAGGGCAGCGCCTCATGCCGCGATTGACGCAGGAGATGACCGCGCGCTTCCCGCTGATCGGCCTCGGCCGCGCCGCCGGGATGCGGAGCCTCGCTGCGCGGTCGTTCGTGGTCGGGCCGCGCCGCTACGTGCTGGTGTTCACGTTCGCCACCGAGCGCTCCGACCTCGATCAGGTGGCGGACCTGCTGGCCGAGGTCGGGCGCGCCATCCGCCCGGCGTTGCAACGCAAGCAGGTCGAAGAGCGGCTGGCGCTGCTCCAGGCCGCGGTGGACGCGACCGCCGATGCCGTGGTGATCACCGATGCCAGACCGACACCGCCGGCCGACCGGGGGGTGCTGCACGTCAACCCGGCCTTCACCCGCATGACCGGCTACCGGCCGGAGGACGTGCTTGGCCGCAATCTGCGCTTCCTACAGGGGCGGGACACGGACCCGGCGGCGGTGGCGCGGCTGCGCGCGGCGGTGGACGGCCACCGCGCGGCGCGCGAGGAATTGCTGAACTATCGGCGCGACGGCACGCCGTTCTGGGTCGAGCTGGACATCGCCCCGTTCGCCGACGAGCGCGGCGAGGTTGCCAACTGGGTCGGCGTGCTGCGCGACACCACCGAACGGCGCGCGACGCAGGAGGCGTTGCAGCGCGTCGCCGGCGAATTGCGCGAGCGCACGGCGCAACTGACCGAGGTGGCGCGGCTCGCGCGCATCGGCTCGTGGATCTGGCGCGCTGGCCACAACGCGATGGAATGGTCCGAGGAGACATACGAGGTGCTCGGCGTGGCGCGCGAGACCTTCACCCCGACGGTGGAGGCGTTCCTCTCGCAGTTGGACCCGCGGGACGCACCTCGCGCGCGCGCCGCCTGCTGGCAGGCGGTCCAATCCGGGCATTCCGTGCACCTGGAGCTGCGGGTGAAACCGTCCGCTGGACGGGTGCGGGAGATCATCTGGAACGGCACCGCGCGGCAGGCGGCGGATGGCCGCACGGTGGAACTGCGCGGCTACTGCCAGGACGTGACCGAGCGGCGCGAGGCGGAGGCGGCGCTGCGCCATGGCGAGAAGTTGCGCGCCCTCGGCAAGCTGACCGGCGGCATCGCGCACGAGTTCAACAACCTGCTGACCGTGGTGCAGGCCAACCTGGAGATGGCGCTCGACGACAGCGAGACGCTGGCGGAGGCGCGCCCCGAACTGGAGGCGGCGCGGCGGGCGGCGCTTGCCGGCACGGAACTGACCGGCCGGCTGCTGTCCTTTGCCCGCTCCGAGCCGCTGCGCAGCGAGCCGACGGATGTGAACGCCTGGCTCGGGCCGCTGCGCGACATGGCCACGCGCACGCTCGGGCAACGCTACCGGATCACGCTGCGCGACGATCCGGGGTTGCCGCCGGTGACGGTGGACCGTTCGCAACTGGAAGGGGCGGTGCTGAACCTGATCCTGAACGCGCGCGACGCGATGCCGACGGGCGGGACAATCGCGATCGAAACCGAGCGGATGGAAGTGCCGCCGGGCGCACGCGGGGCGCTGGCCGACCTGCTGCCGGGCAGTTACGCGGTGGTGGCGGTGCGCGACAACGGCGCGGGGATGCCGGCCGAGGTCGCGGAGCGGGCGTTCGAGCCGTTCTTCACCACCAAGCCCGTGGGCAGCGGCACCGGGCTCGGGCTCAGCATGGTGCTGAGCTTTACCCGGCAGAGCGGTGGCACGACGTTGATCGAGACGGCGCCGGGGAGCGGCACTGTCGTGCGGATCGTGCTGCCGCTGCGCTGATGCGGTGACGCCAATCAGCGCCCCGGCGCGCCCGTATCTGGGCTACCTCGACTCGCTGCGCGGGGTGGCGGCGCTGATCATCGCGGTGTTCTGGCACTACCAGCATTTCAGCAGCCGGTTCCAGCCTGGCGCGCCACCGTTCGAGGCATCGCCGCTGTTCGATATAGAACCGTTTCGGTCGCTGTACGCCTGGGGCTACCTGTCGGTGGATCTGTTCTTCATGGTCTCCGGCGTGGTGCTCGCGCATGTGTACGAGGATGCCATCGCGGCCCGGCAGGTCGGGTGGAAGCGTTTCGCGTGGCTGCGCTTCGCGCGGCTGTATCCGGTCCATCTGCTGACGCTGCTCGTGGCGGCGGGCTTGGTGTGGCTGTTCCACGCCGACACGCACCGGTTCCCTGTCTACACCGGGAACAATGCGTATTTCTTCATGCTGAACGTGCTGTTCCTCCAGGGCACGCCAGGGCTCGCCCCGGATTATTCGTTCAACGGTCCGGCGTGGTCGCTTTCGACCGAGGCGGCCATGTACGTGCTGTTCTTCGTGGTCGCCGCCAGCGGGCGGGCGCGCCTCCTGGCGCCGGTGCTGGTGGGGCTCGGGCTGATCGGCTGGCTGCACGGCCTCGATGAGCGCTTCGCGCGCGGCCTGGTCGGGTTTTTCGGCGGAGTCGTCATCTGCCAGACATCCGGGCGGTCCGCGTCCGGCTGGGTCGTGCTGCCGTTGGGTTTCACGCTTGCCCTGTGCGTCTTCATGGGCCTGCTGGCCGCCGGGGTCCGGCCGGCGGTGCCCGGCATCGACGGCAAGCTGACATTCGCCTGGCTCGCCTCGGCATTGCTGATCGCCGCCGTGCTGCATTGGCCGACCTTGCAACGCCGGCTCGACACGCGGCCATTGCGGCTGCTCGGCGACCTGTCCCTGAGCCTCTACATGGTGCATTTCCCGGTGCAGGTGGCCGTGCTGCTGGTTTGCGAACGGATGCGGACGCCACCGCCAAGCGATCGGGCGTGGTTTTGGGGGCTCGTGACGCTGCTGGAACTGACGGCGGCGTGGGCGGTGCATCGCGGCTTCGAGCGGCCGAGCCGGGTGTGGCTGCGCGCGCTGCCGGGACGCAGGCGCCCGCATGTCGCGATCACGCGATAGGGGGGCGAGCGGCGATTTCGGCGTCAGGCCGGCTTCATCGTCGCGCGAAAGCCGATGCAGGCGTCCTTGATGAAGCCCGGCACGAACACCGCGAGCGGGGCCACGGCGCGGGTGTGCGCGACCGTCTGGCCGGCGGTGCCGAGTGCTGCCAGCAGCGCCGGGTCGATCACGGGCTGCGCGAACCCCTCCGCCTCACGCGGCAGGCGGATCATGCGGCGCGATGCGGGGGCGGTGCTGGTGGCATCGCCGGCAGCCACCGAGACGGCCGGCATGGCGCGGTCCCGCGCCTTGAACGCCATGACGCCGACGATTGCGCCATCGGCCACCACGCCAGCGCCGGAGACGCCGTGGTCGATCCCGGCCGGGGTGACGAAACGGCCCTCCAGCAGGCCGCGCGGTTGCAGCGGGGCGAGCGGCACGCCGGCGATGGCGGCATAGGCGGCCGCTCCGCCCGGGGCGAAGGCCACCATCCGCAGCACCGCCGCGTCGCCAAAGCGCAGGCCAAGGAAATTGTCATTCGCGACCAGCCCGAAGGCGGGGCCGGGGGCCGCGTGCGCGGCGAGGTCGGCGCGGCCGAGATACATCCCGCGCGAGGAGAACACGGCCAGCCACGCGCCCGGATGTTCCCCAAGCGTGCGCGCGACATGGGCCGCGGTGAGGATGCGGTTTTCGCCGGTGGCCTGCGCGCTGCCGGCCACCACCATGCCGGACGCGGCGGCGAAGGCCCGCCCGTCCGGCAGCGAGGCGATCAGCCGTACCGCCGCCTCGGCCGCCCGTGGCCCCCAGGGCGCATTGGGCACCTGCCCGTCGAAACAGGTCGCCGCCCGCGCCGGAATGGCGAAGGCGAGAGCGGCCAGGGCGAACAGGAGGCATCTGTGGCGCATGGTCCCGCAGATTGGGCATGATGCGCCACGATGCAACCCGAACACGGCGGCTTTGCGGCGCCTTGCTACGCCGCGCGCATGGCCCCGAGCAGGCCATCGACCTGGCTGCGCAACAGCCCGGCCTGCCCGGAGAGCGTGTCGGCGGCCGAGAGCAGCCGCTCGGCCTCGCCCCCGGTGCGCCCGGCCATGGTCGAGACACGGCCGATCGATTCCGAGATCTCCCGCGTGCCGGCGGAGACGTGCTGCACGTTGTTGGCGATCTCCTGCGTCGCCGCCCCCTGTTGCTGCACGGCCGCGGCGATGGCGCCGGCGATCTCGCTGATCTTGCCGATGGTCCCGGTGATGCCGCGCACCGCCGAGACGGCCTCGCCGGTGGCGGTCTGCATGCTCTCGATCTGCACGCGGATGTCCTCGGTGGCGCGCGCCGTCTGGTTGGCCAGCGCCTTGACCTCGCTGGCGACGACGGCGAAGCCCTTGCCGGCCTCGCCGGCGCGCGCCGCCTCGATGGTGGCGTTCAGCGCCAGCAGGTTGGTCTGCGTGGCGATGCCGTTGATGAGCGCCACGATCTCGCCGATGCGATGCGCGGAGTCCGCGAGGTCGCGAACGGAGCTGTCGGTGCGCCCCATCTCGGCGACCGCCTGCTGCGCGATCGTGGCCGACTGGCTGACCTGGCGTGCGATCTCGCCGATCGAGGCGGAGAGTTCCTCGGCGGCACTCGCCACGGTCTGCACGTCCATCGCGGCGCGGTCGCCGGCCTGGCCCACGGCGCCGCCCTCGCGCATGGTCTCCGCCGCCGTCGTGGTGAGCGATTGCGCGCCGTCGCGGATGCTGGTCGCCGTCTCGCCGACATGGCGTGCCACGGCGCCGACCCCGTCCTCGAACTCGCGCATCAGGCGCGCGAGGTCGGCCCGCCGCTTGGCTTCCGCTTCGGCTTCGAGGCCGGCGCGTTCCTGTTCCAGCGCGCGCACGCGCAGCGCGTTCTCACGGAAGACGCGCACCGCCTGCGCCATGCGCCCGACCTCGTCGCGCCGCGCGCTGTCCGGAACATCGGTTCCCGACTC
>JAKBCB010000298.1 GCA_021808185.1 Pseudomonadota bacterium | reverse complement strand
CCACAGATTATACAGATTACACAGATTATTTATTGATATTGTGGCCGGACGAATGGCAGTCATGGGTCGCACGAAAATCTGTGTAATCTGTGTAATCTGTGGATAAATCTTCTTCCCTTC
This sequence comes from Pseudomonadota bacterium, assembly GCA_021808185.1. Classification (GTDB taxonomy): domain Bacteria; phylum Pseudomonadota; class Alphaproteobacteria; order Acetobacterales; family Acetobacteraceae; genus CAJCJG01. The sequence continues at coordinate 5,128 of JAKBCB010000298.1, read as the reverse complement.
CTTCCCCTCCTTCCCGCCGTCGCCACCCCCCTGGACAGCCCAGGATAGGACAGCAACACTCCCCCGTCCGCAGCCACGGGGGAGCCGACCGATGGACCTCATTCTCCGCAACGCCCATGTCGCCGGGCGGGAAGATCGCGGCGCGCTGGATGTCGGCGTCGAAGCCGGCCGCATCGTGGCGATCGAACCGGCGCTGGCCGCCGATGGGCCAGAGATGGAGCTTGCCGGCCGGCTGCTCGCCCCCGGCTTCGTGGAAACCCACATCCATCTCGACAAATCCCGCATCCTGGACCGCTGCGCGGCGCAGACGGGCTCGCTCGACGAGGCCATCGCCGAGGTCGCCGCCGCCAAGCGCGATTTCACGCCCGAGGACGTGTATGCGCGCGGCGCGGCGACGCTGGAGCGGGCCATCGCGCAGGGCACCACGCACATGCGCACGCATCTGGAAGTCGATCCCGGCATCGGCCTGCGCGGGTTCGAGGGCATTCTTCCCCTCGTCACGGACTATGCCTGGGCGATCGATCTGGAGATTTGCGTCTTCCCGCAGGAAGGCCTGTTAAACAACCCCGGCACGGACGAGCTGATGATGGCAGCCCTGTCCGCCGGCGGGCGCGTGGTGGGGGCGGCGCCGTACACCGACAGCTCGCCGCGCGGGCAGATCGACCGGGTGTTCGAGATGGCGCGGCATTTCGACATCGACATCGACATGCACCTGGATTTCTCCGCTGACCCGTCCAGCCTCGATCTGGATTACGTCTGCGAGGTCACGGACAAGTATCGCTACGGCGGCCGCGTGGCGATCGGCCACGTCACCAAGCTGTCCGCGGCCGACCCCGCGCGGTTCGCGGCGGCGGCGCTGCGCATGGCGGATGCGGGCGTGGCATTGACGGTGCTGCCGGCGACGGACCTGTATCTGATGGGCCGGCACATGACACACAACGTCATGCGCGGGGTGGCGCCCGCGCACGCGCTGCTGCGCCATGGCGTGAACTGCTCGCTGTCCACCAACAACGTGCTGAACCCGTTTACCCCGTTCGGCGATGTGTCCCTGATCCGGGCGGCGAACCTGTATGCCAACATCGCCCAGGTCGGCGCGCGCGCCGATATGTGCGAGTGCTTCGAGATGGTCACCCGCCGCTCCGCCCGGCTGCTGCGGCTGGCTTCGTACGGCGTGGAACTCGGCGCGCCCGCCGATCTGGTGGTGCTGGACGCGCCGGACCGTGCCGCCGCCGTCGCCGAAATCGCCCCGCCGCTGATGGGCTTCAAGCGCGGGCGGCAAACCTTCGCGCGCCAGCCGGCGACCTTGCTGCGGCCGTGAGCGGCAGCGGCTTTTCCCAGGAGCTATCCATGCCCGCTGACCCGCTCGGCGCGTTCTGCCGCGACAACCCCGTCTCGCTCCCCGGCGCGCCCGCGGGGCCGCTGAAGGGCCGGCGCTTCGCCGTGAAGGACGTGTTCGAGATCGCGGGCACGCCCACCGGCTTTGGCCATCCCGCCTGGCTGCGCACCCACGCGCCCGCCACCGCCACGGCCAGCACGGTGGCGCGGCTGCTCGCCGCCGGCGCCGATCTGGTGGGGCGAACGATCAGCGACGAGCTGTGCTACAGCCTCTCCGGCGAGAACGTGCATTTCGGCACGCCGCGCAATCCGGCCGCCCCCGGGCGCATCCCCGGCGGGTCCTCGGCCGGCTCCGCCGCCGCCGTGGCCGGGGGGCTGGCGGACATCGCGCTGGGCACGGATTGCGGCGGCTCGGTGCGGGTGCCGGCGTCATATTGCGGCATTTACGGCATCCGCCCCACGCACGGGCGCGTGGCGACGGACGGGGTGCTGCCGTTTACCGAGAGCTTCGACGTGGTGGGCTGGTTCGCGCGCGACCCGGCGCTGCTGGCGCAAACCGGCGCGCTGCTGCTGGGCGGCACGCCGGCGCCCGCGCCGATCCGCCGCCTGCTGCTCGCCCCCGCGCTGTTCGCCCGCGCCGAGGCCACGGCGCGCGCCGCCCTGCTCGCCGCCGTGCCGCGCGTGGCGGCGCATGTGGCCGAGGTGGTGGAGATCGCCGACGACTTCGCCGTTCTCGATGCCTGGCGCGTGACCTTCCAGACGGTGCAGGCGGCCGAGATCTGGGCCACGCTCGGCCCCTGGATCGCGGCCGAGCAACCGGAGTTCGGCCCCGGCATCAAGGACCGCTTCGCCGCCGCCGCGACCGTGACCCCCCAGGCCGAAGCCGCCGCCCGCGCCCGCATGGCCGAGATCCGCGCCACGCTGCGCGCCATGCTGCCCCCCGGCGACGCCCTGCTGCTGCCGAGCGCCCCGCGCATCGCCCCGCTCTGCGGCACCCCGGCCTCGGAGGTGGAAGTCGCCTACCGCAACGCCGCGATGGCGCTGCTGTGCCTGGCGGGCCTCGGCGGCCTGCCGCAACTCAGCCTGCCGCTGGCCGAGGCCGAGGGCTGCCCCGTCGGCCTCTCCCTGCTCGGCGGCGCCGGCGCGGACGAGGCGCTGCTGGCGCTGGCGGCGCGGGTCTAGGCAGCCTCCCGTTGGTTGGGGCACGCAAGCTCCGCCTCGCCAGGCGGGCAGGGGGGGCGATCCGCTCCGGGGTCCGTGCGACGCGCCCCCCTCACCCCAACCCTCTCCCGCAAGGGGAGAGGGAGAAGGATAGCCCCCTTACAGCAGGGCGGGCGGGTCGGGTGCGTGCTTACGGCGCGCGGGTCAGGCGCAGGGTGGAGACCGCCTCGGCAATGGCGCGGCGCAGGGCGGCGAGGCAGTAGGGGCGGGTGGCTTCGCGCTCGGCGTCGGTGATCTCCAGCGGGCTGGCCAGCGCCTCCGGCCGCTGCTGCTGGCCGAGCAGGCCGTCCGCCGCACCCAGCGGGCTGCCGGTGGTGGCGTCCAGCACTCTCGCGTCCAGGCCCACCAGACAGGTGGGGTCCTTGCCGCCGATGGCTTCGTCCAGGCCGGTGTTCTGGCGCACGACGAAGGCGCGGCGGAATTCCTCATCTTGCCGCGCGGCGCCGGCGGCGAGGCCGATCACGCCGCCGAACAGGAAATTGGCGGCGGGCGAGTATTCCATGCCCATGCGGCTGATGGCGCGCTCGCGCAGCACCAGCACCGCCTGCGTCCCGGCCAGCGCGCCGCCGGCCGGCGTCCCTGTCCCGCGCGCCTGCTGCCATGCCGCCTGGGGCCAGCCGGGGCCTTCCAGCGTGGCCGCGTCGGGCATGGGGGCGGGCAGGATGGCGACCTCGGTGCCCGCCGGCCCCAGCATCTCCTGGACGATGACGCCGGCGAGGCGGGGCGTGTCCCAGCCGGCTTGGAGGGTCTTGCCGTCCGAGGTGCCGACCGGGGCGAGGCGCAGATCGTCCGTCAGCAGCGCCACCACCGCGAGCCGCTGATACACGCCCACGCTGCCGGCCGGCGGCTCGCCGCGCGTGCCGAGGTTCGCGCAGCCGGCCAGCGCCAGCGCGAGTGCCGCGAGACGCTCAGGGCGTGCCGAGCGCCTGTGCCAGCGCCGCATCCTGGCGCACGTCGCGCGCCAGTTCGTCCACGCATTGCGCGACGACGCGGGCGATGATCTCGCTGCCCGGCCAGACATAGGTTCTCTCCTGACAATGCGCCGCGAAGTCGCGCGCCGCCTGCCGCCCGCCTGCCACAAGCCGCACGCCCAGCCCGGCATCGAGGGTCACGTCCCAGTACAGCGCGGTGGCGTCGGTGCGCAGCGCGAAGCGCCCAACCGTGCCGGCCAGCTCCACCGGCGCGGGGCCGCCCGGCAGCACGTTCCAGCCGGAGGCGATCAGGTCGGCCACCACGGCATCTTGCAGCAGCCGCGCGGGCGAGGGGGCGATGCGCACCTGCCCCATCGAGATATCGCCGATGGTCGAGCGTTCGCCGATCGCCCCCGGCAGCACGCCGGTTCCCCCCGCCTCCGGGAAGGCCGCGACCGAGACGACACCGGGCGGGGCGCCGGCGAAGGCCCCGGCCACGCCCTGATGCGGCGGGATCGGCACCTGGAGTTCCGTCCCCGGTCCCGCGCAGCCGGCGAGCAGCGCCAGTATCCCCCACATCGTTGCGCGCATGGTGCACCGCCTTGTTGCCACCATGCCGCGCCGGTTGCGCCGCGCCCGCATTGATCCGCGTCAAACGCCGGGGTGTGGGGGGCTTGCTTCTCCCTCTCCCCTTGCGGGAGAGGGGCGGGGGTGAGGGGGCGCGCCGCACGGGCTTTCGGGGCGCGCGTTCCCCTCCCCCAACCCCCTCCCGCAAGGGGAGGGGGCTTTCTGCTCCCCGCGCGAGGAGATGAGGTTTTCGCCCCGCCCGCGTGGCGCGGCGGGTCGTGGCGTGGGCGGCGGAACTCTGCTTAGCTGTCGGCACCGGGGGGCGATGGATGGCACAGGCGGACGAACCGACACCGCGCGATGCCTGGGTGCGGCGGTTTCTCGCCATCGATCCGCGCGCGGCGCAGGAGGCCCCCAGCCTGCCGGAGGCGCTGGCGCGCTGGTCGCGCGAGCGCGCCGAGGTGCTGGGGCAGCTCAAGGAACTGGAACTCGCCATCCGCGTGATGGGCGACCCGCTCGGGGACGCGGCGATCATTCTGGTGCGCGCGATTTCCGCCAACCTGACCGAACGGCCCGACAGCAAGAACCGCGTGGCCGAGCTGCGGGCCTATCTGACGACGGATTCCATCATCGACGACGCCGAGCTGGAAAACGGCTTCGGCATCGACGTGCGCATCCGCGCGCCGCTGCTGCCGGTGCTCGACGCGCTGGACCGCGTCGTCCCCGGCTGACGCCCATCCCAGGAGACTCCGCCCATGTCCGGCGAGCAGACGGCGCAAACCGATTCCGCCAAGCCGCAGCCCGGCTCGGCGCTGCGGCAGGTGATCCAGAACAGCAAGCTGAAGATGCAGACCGACGGCACGCTGTACGAGAAGTTCTACGCCTGGACCGGCGACGCGGTGGAGATCGACGCCAAGGTCAAGGACATCCAGGCGCGGGCGCTGACGCTGAGCGACGAGGTGGACCGCGCGCCGGAGGCGTTGCAGGCCAAGTTCGTCGGCCGCATGAAGGCGTTCGGCGAGCAGGTGACGACCCTGCTGAAAGACGAGATCGCGCCCGAGGACCGCGCCAAGCGGCTGGGGAGAGTGAAATCG
>JAKBCB010000297.1 GCA_021808185.1 Pseudomonadota bacterium | reverse complement strand
TCCCTCGAACTACGACAGGTTCATTGACTGATTTCGAGTCGCATTATAGCGTCAGCCCGCTGAAAGCAACAATCTTGCGAGGAACGCTTCAATGGCGCTAGTTCCTTTCGACGACCGCGATGGGGTCATCTGGTATGATGGCGTCATGGTGCCCTGGCGGGACGCCAAGCTGCATGTTCTCTCCCACGGGCTGCACTATGCCAGCGGCGTGTTCGAAGGCGAGAGGGCGTATAGCGGTAACATCTTCAAGCTCCGCGCACACACCGACCGCCTGATCGCCTCCGCCCGCATCCTGGGCTTCGAGATCCCGTACACGGCCGACGAGATCGACGCCGCCTGCAACGCCGTGGTCGCGGCCAACGGCTTTACGGATGCCTATGTCCGCCCCATCGCCTGGCGCGGCGCCGAGCAGCTCTCGGTCTCGGCGCAACAGACGAAAATCCATCTCGCCATCGCCACCTGGGCGTGGCCGAACCTGTTCGGCGACAACCGCATGAAGGGCGTGCGCCTGGACATCGCGCACTGGAAGCGCCCGCATCCGGAAACGGCGCCCACCGCCTCCAAGGCCGCCGGCCTGTACATGATCGGCACGCTGGCCAAGCACGCGGCGGAAGCCGCCGGCTTCGAGGACGCGCTGATGCTGGACTGGCGCGGCCATGTCGCCGAGGGCACCGGGGCGAACGCCTTCTTCGTCTTCGACGGCGAGATCCATACGGCGGTGCCGGACTGCTTCCTCAACGGCATCACCCGCCGCACCGTGATGTCGATCGCCCGCCGCCATCAGATGAAAGTGGTCGAGCGGACGATCATGCCGGAGGAAATGCCGCGCGCGAGCGAGGTGTTCCTGGCCGGCACGGCGGCCGAGGTGACGCCGGTGCGCCAGATCGGCCCGCACCATTTCACCCCGGGGCCGATCACCGAGACGCTGCTGCGCGACTACGAGGGGCTGGTGCGCATGGCCCCGGCCCAGGTCGAGGCACTGGCGCCGATCTGACACCGGCCGACTTGGGCTCACCGGCGTCCGCGCGGACATTATATGCTATGCTACGGCGTTGGCGTGGTGGGTGGCGTGGCGATGGCGGACAGGCGCGGAATGGACGAACTGAAGGATCTCGGGGCCGGGCGACCGGCGCCCGAGGCGGTGGTGGCCTTGTACCGCCGAGCCTTCGCCGAGTTCGGGGCGCAGTCGCTCTGGAGCCGCAAGCCGAGCGAGCGCCCGACCATCGCGCAGGCCATCGTTGTCGCCGAAGGTCTTCGTCGCGAGGGCAGCATGCAATCGCGCCCGCTTGCGGCGGAGATCGAACAGGCATGCCGTGCCGCTCTCTAGCCTGCAAGCCGAGATCCTGCGTCTGTTGGCGGCGCACCGGAACCCCGAAAGCTATGTGGCGGGGGCCAGTGCGCTCAACCAGGATGGCCCGCGTTTTTCCGCCGATATCGACATCTTCCACGATGCCGAGGAGGGCGTCGCGACGGCATCCGAGGCGGACGCCGCGCGCCTGACTGGCGCGGGCTTCGCCGTGCGATGGTTGCGACGCGAGCCGGGTATCCACGCCGCGCTGGTGCAGAGAGATGGCGCGGCAACGCGGCTCGAATGGGTGCGCGACAGCGATTTCAGATTCTTTCCCGTGATGCCAGACCCGTTGTTCGGCTACCGGTTGCATGTGGCCGATCTGGCCACCAACAAAGCCCTTGCGGCGGCCGGCCGGCGCGAGCCGCGCGACGTACTCGATCTGCTTTACATCCACGACCGTTTCTTGCCGCTGGGGGCGGTGCTTTGGGCGGCGGTGGCCAAAGATCCGGGCTTCACGCCGGAAAGCCTGAACGCGGAAATTCGTCGCAACGCGCGCTACCGGGCCGACGACTACGCCGACCTCGATCTGGTCGCGCCTGTCGATCCCGGGGACGTGGCACGGCGACTGCGCGCGGCGCTGGACGAGGCCGACCGCTTCGCCTGCGCGATGCCGTCGGGCCAGGAGGGCCTGCTGTTCCTCGCCAAAGGCGAGCCCGTGCAGCCCGACCCGACGCGGCTGGGGGCATACCAGACCCATGCCGTCCGGCGCCGTGGCTTCTGGCCGTCCTCGCCGGAAATCGGCAGCGCGATGCTGGAACGCGGCCCGGGCTGAGCGCCCGCCCGCGTTACCCCCAGCGCCCCGCCGCCGCCGCGTCCTCGGCACGGGCGGCAACCCATGCCTCGGCGCCGTCGGCGAACGCCTCTTTTTTCCAGAACGGCGCGCCGGTTTTCAGCCAGTCGATCAGGAACGCCGTCGCCTCCAGCGCCGCCGCGCGGTGGGCGCTGCTGGCCAGCACCAGCACGATGCCCTCGCCGGGCAGCAGCCGGCCGACGCGGTGGACCAGCGTGCAGCCAAGCAACTCCCAGCGGCGCTCGGCCTCGGCCGCGATGTCGGCCATCGCGCGTTCGGTCATGCCGGGGTAGTGCTCCAGCGTCATCGCGGTGATGGCGCGGCCCGCGGCCGTGTCGCGCACGGTGCCGACGAAGCAGCCGACGCCGCCGATATCCGCGCGCCCGGCGGTGAGTGCCGCGATCTCGGCGGCCACGTCGAACGGCTCGGCCTGCACGCGAATGGTGGCCATCGCGGCGGGCCTAGCCGCCGGTGACGGGGGGGAAGAATGCCACCTCGTCGCCGGGGGCCACCGCCGTTTCGGGGCCGGAAAAGCTCTGGTTCACGGCGCAGCGGATGGTCTTGGTGGCGGAAAAAGCGGCGGCGAAGCCGGGGCCGCGCGCTTGCAGCCAGGCGATCAATTCGGCCACCGTGGCGATGCCGGGCGGCAGCGCCACGTCCTCCTCCGCCGTGCCGACACGCTCACGCAGCCAAGCGAAATACAGGATGCGCACCGGGCGCGCGGCGGCCGGCCCGCTCATTTCGTCGTCGGGGCGTTCTGCGGGAACAGCGCCGGCGGCGGGGAGCTGGGGATCGTCGGCGGCGGCAGCATTTCCATGCTGTTGAGCCGCTGCACGTCCTGCATCGTCGGAATCGGCGCCGGCGGGCCGGGCCAAACCTCGCCCGATTCGGCGTTCACCACGTCGATCTTCACCGGCTCGCCCAGCACCAGCTTCTCGTTCTCGGTCTCGCCGGCGGGCATGTTGGCGTTCAGGTGCCAGGTGTGCGTATCGGCGACGAAGCCGCCGAAGCCGTCGGTCGGGTTGCCGGCGAACTGGCAGGCCGGCAGCAGCGTGAGCAGACCGAGCAGGGCGATGCGCCGCATGGAAAACATCCTTGTCATGCCGTCCCCGGCGCGCGCGCCGGGGGATCGGGGGGAATGTGCCCTTGGGACGCGCCGCACTCAAGCACCGGTTGCGCCGGGTCAGCCCGGATGGATGCCGGTGTCCGGCATGGCGCGCGGCGGGCGGGCGGCGGGGGCGGAGCCGACATGGCGCAGCCCGGCCATGAGGTAGTCCCAGCCCGTCAGCAGCGTCAGCAGGGCGGCGGCCCACAGCATCGCCTCGCCGATGCGGCTGACCGGCAGCCAGCCGATGCCGAGCAGGCCCGCCGTGGTGTCGCCCGCGACCAGGGTGCCGAGGGCGGCCATCTGCACGCCGGTTTTCCACTTTGCAAGCCGCGTCACCGGCAGGCCCACGCGCACGCCCGCGAGATACTCGCGCAGACCGCTGACCAGGATTTCCCGCAGCATGATGACGATGGCGGGGTACAGCCCCCAGGAACTCAGCCGCGCCATGCCGACCAGCATCATCAGCGTGGCGCCGACCAGCAGCTTGTCGGCGATCGGGTCCAGCATGCGGCCGAAATCGGAGGTCTGCCGGCGGTCGCGCGCGATGCGGCCGTCGAGGTAGTCGGTGATGCCGGCGATGGCGAACACCACGCAGGCGGAGAAATCCAGCGCCTGCGCGTGCAGCGCCATCAGCAGCACCAGCAGCGGGATGGCCGCGATGCGCGAGAGCGTCAGCAGGTTGGGCAGGTCGGTCGGCATGGGGGCACAGTAACCGGAATTGCGGCGCGCGTCAGCGGGCGCGGCGGGGCGTTGCCAACAATGCATGGCCGGGCCGGAAGCGGGTGTCGCCAAATTGTCACCGACGCGCGGACAAGCCCGTGCCTCAGATGCAGGCGGCGAGGCTCTCCAGGGCGTCGAAGTCGCGGATGATGACGCCGCAGCGCGGCAAGATCTCGATGATGCCGTCGGTCTTCAGCGCGGTCATGGTGCGCGAGACGGTTTCGATCCGCAGGCCGAGAAAGTCGCCGATATCGGTGCGGTTCATCGGCAGTGCGACCTGCGGGGGCACCGCCGGCCTGCCGCGCGCGGGGCAGGTGCCGGTGGCCCTGGCCCGCGCGATCAGGAAGCTCGCCAGACGCTCGCGTGCATTCTTGCGGCCGAGCAGCAGCATCTGTTCCTGCGCCAGGGTCAGTTCGAAGGTGGCGGATTTCAGCAGGCGCCGCTCCATCGCCGGGAAGTCCGTCATGAGGCAACGCAGGGTGAAACGGGAGAACCGGCACAGACGCACCGGCTCAACCGCCTCCGCGCCATAGCTGTAGAGAGAGAAGACCGAAAGTCCGAGAAAATCTCCGGGGCCGCAGAAGCTGACGATCTGCTGACGGCCGTCCGGCAACATTTTGAGCAGCTTGGCGGTGCCGGCGTTAATGACGAAGAAATGCTCCGCCTTGTCGCCCTCGGTGATGAAACGCTGAGCGGGCTCGAAGCTCAGCGCGGTGGCGGCGGCTGACAGGCGGGTGAGGCCGTCCTCGGGCACGGCCTCGCACACCCCGCTGCCGCGGGCGTCGCAATGTGTGCATTTGTTGAGCATGAAGGTCGGGCAGATCGGCTCGACCTCCGCCGGCATCGGGACGGGATGCGGGCGGATCGGTGGTGCTGTTCGTGTTGTTTGCGTCGCGGGACTGCGCTCGGACGCGGTCGAGCGGCGGACTGAGGCGCTGTGACTCACGAGACAGGCTCCCTTATCTAACGGAGCATTTTTGATGTGAGACGGCGTAAGTCGTGCTGGCGAGCCGACAATGCGATGCAAAGCATATTCTCATATCTAGGATAGTCAATATTGCACTCGATAAAAATGAAAAATGACTCGATGAACCTTCGATGTAGAATTCAGTACAATACTAAACGCACGACCAACGAGAGCCGAGTGCGTGTCAATTTTGCTGTTTGCCACCATCACCGACCTCGATAGCCGAGCGTCGTGTTCCCCGTGGCGACCAGCGTTGCGTCCGGCCGCCATGTATCTAATTGTTACTTTATCCTTCCGGGCGGAAGGGTGCAACACAAATCA
>JAKBCB010000296.1 GCA_021808185.1 Pseudomonadota bacterium | reverse complement strand
CCGCGACACCGACGTTGAGTTCGAGGAAGAAGCCGAGGATCTGGTGCGCTCGTACGAGACGGCGTTGAAGCGCCGCCGGCGGGGTGTGGCGATCCACCTGATGCTGAACGCCGGCATGCCGCACGATCTGCGCGAACTGGTCGCCGACGAATTGGACGCGACGAGCCAGGAAGTGCATCTGGTCGAGGGGCTGCTGGGGCTTGCCGAGCTGAAGCAACTGATCGTCGATGACCGGCCGGATCTGCTGTTCCCGCCCTACACGCCGCGCTTTCCCGAACGCATCCGCGATTTCGGCGGCGACTGCTTCGCCGCGATCCGCGCCAAGGACATCATCGTCCATCACCCGTTCGAAAGCTTCGATGTCGTCGTGCAGTTCCTGCGGCAGGCAGCACAGGATCCGAACGTCGTCGCGGTGAAGCAGACGCTGTATCGCACCAGCCGCGACAGCCCGATCGTGAAAGCGCTGATCGAGGCGGCGGAGGCGGGCAAATCCGTCACCGCGATGGTGGAACTGCGCGCCCGCTTCGACGAGGAAGCCAACATCCGCCTCGCCCGGTCCATGGAAGCCGCCGGCGTGCAGGTCGTGTACGGGTTCACCGAACTGAAGACGCACGCGAAGCTCTCGCTGGTGGTGCGGCGCGAGGGCGGCACGCTGCGCAGCTACGCGCATGTCGGCACCGGCAATTACCATCCGATCACCGCGCGCATCTACACTGACCTGAGCTTCTTCACCGCCGAGCCGGAGATGACGCGCGACGCGGCGCGGCTGTTCAACTACATGACCGGCTACGCGCGGCCGGAGAAGATGGAACAACTGGCGTTCAGCCCGCTGACCACGCGCGGCACGCTGATGGAGCTGATCGACAACGAGATCGCCTTCGCGCGCCAGGACAAGCCCGCGACCATCTGGCTGAAGATGAACAGTCTCGTCGATGACCGGCTGATCGACCGGCTGTACGCGGCCTCGGCGGCCGGGGTGAAGGTGATGTGCGTGATCCGCGGCATCTGCTGCCTGCGGCCGGGCGTGCCCGGCCTGTCGGAGAATATCCGCGTCAAATCCATCGTCGGCCGCTTCCTCGAACACAGCCGCATCTTCTGCTTCGGCAACGGCCACAAGCTGCCGAGCCGACACGCGCGGGTCTATATCAGCTCGGCCGACTGGATGGCCCGCAACATGGAATGGCGGGTCGAGACGCTGGTGCCCATCCACAATCCCACCGTGCACGCCCAGGTGCTCGACCAGATCATGGTGGTGAACCTCAAGGACTCGATGCAGTCCTGGGAACTGCATCCGGACGGCACATGGCGCCGCGTCGCACCCGGCGCGGGCCGGGCGCGCGTGTCCGCGCACGACTACTTCATGACCAATCCGTCGCTGTCGGGGCGTGGCTCGGCGCTGCACGGGCCGCTGGTGCCCACGGCCACGCCGCAGCCGCGCCGGCCCGACCGCGTCCTCCAGGACTGACGGCCTTGCCACACGGAACCCCTTGATGCCCTATGCCCCCCCCGCCGAAGCGCCGCGCTGCGCCGTGGTCGATCTCGGCTCCAACTCCGTGCGTCTTGTCGTGTTCGAGGGCTGTGCCCGCAACCCGGTGCCGATCTTCAACGAGAAGGCGGTGCTGCGCCTGGGGCGCGGGCTGGAAGCCACCGGGGTGCTGAACGAGGACGGGGTCGCGCAGGCGCTGACGGTGATGAACCGCTACCACGCCATTGCCCGCGCCATGGGGGCGGACCCGTTCGAGGTGCTGGCGACCGCGGCGGTGCGCGACGCCCGCAACGGCGCGGCCTTTGTCGCGGCGCTGGAGGCGCGGATGCCCGGCGTGCCGATCCACGTCCTCGCGGGCGCGCGGGAGGCCGACCTGTCGGCCGCCGGCGTGCTGTGCGGCATCCCCCACGCGGACGGCATCCTGGCGGACATCGGCGGCGGCTCGCTGGAACTGGTGCGGCTGACCGCCGGGCGGCGCGGCGAGGGGCGCACGCTACCGCTCGGCGTGATCCGGCTGGCCGAGCGCGCCGCCGGCGATGCGGTCCGCGCCCGCGCGCTGGCCGAGATCGACCTCGCGACGGTGCCGTGGCTGGCCGAGGGCGCCGGGCGCGACCTGTACCTCGTCGGCGGCGCGTGGCGGGCGCTGGCACGCATCCACATCGCGCAGACCGGCTATCCGCTGAACATGATCCACCATTACACCGTGGGCCGCGAGGAGGCGCGCGATCTGACCGGGGTGATCGCCGCCGCCTCCCGCCGGGTGCTGGAACGCATGCCCGCCGTGCCGCGCCGCCGGGTGGAGGATCTGCCGTTCGCGGCCATCGTGCTGCGCCGCGTGCTGCGCGCCACCGGCGCGCGCCGCGTGGTGTTCAGCGCCAACGGGCTGCGCGAGGGCTGGTACATGGAGCGCATCCCGGCGGACATCCGGGCGAAAGACCCGCTGCTGGCCGCCGGCCACGACCTCGCCGAACATTACGGCCGCGACCCGGCGCTGCCGCCCGCGCTGCTCGCCTGGACCGACCCGCTGTTCCCCGGCGAGACGGGCGAGGCGCGGCGGCTGCGGGAGGCTGCGTGCTGGATGAGCGACATCGGCAGCCACGACCACCCGGAATACCGCGCCGAACAGGCGTTTCTGCGCATTCTGCGCCAGCCCGGCATCGGCCTCGATCACCACGCCCGCGCCTTCCTCGGCCTCACGCTCGCGCTGCGCTACGAGGCCGAGCCGGACGCGCCGTTCCTGGCCACCGGGCGCGCGCTGCTGGCGCCGGAGGCGATCCAGCGCGCCACCGTGCTCGGCTGCGCGCTGCGGCTGGCCTACACGCTCTCGGCCGGCACCCCGGACCTGCTCGCCGGCACCGCGCTGCGGGTGAACCACACGCTGGTGCTCCGGCTCGCCGAGGGCAGCGGGGTGTTCGCGGGGGAAAGCGTCACGCGCCGGCTGGACCGGCTGGCGCAGGCGCTGGCGCTGCCGGCGACGACCGAACTGGCGGCCTGACGCGGCGCGGCCCCTTTCACCAGCGCTGCCGCGCGTGTAGCAGTCGTTGCCGTCCGCTGCGTGCGCCGGTCCGAACGGGTCGGTGGTCAGGAGGTTTCGCCCATGCGTCCCTGGATCGCCCGCCTTCTCGCGCCCGTCCTTGTCGCGGCGCCGCTGCTGGCTCATGGCGCGGCGGCCGCGGACATCACCTCGCTTGCGATCATGACGCCGGAACAGGCCACCGATTTCGGCTGGAACCAGCAAGGGGCGGCGGCGGCGGCGGCGGTGGCGAAGAAATACGGGCTGACATTCACCCTCGCCCAGGGGCTCGGCTATGGCGACGTGCGTAACACGCTGCGCGAACTGGCGGACGACAAGACCGGCCTGATCATCGCCCACGCCAGCGGCTACAACACCGCCGCCGCCGAGATCGCCGCCGAGACCGGCACGCGCGTGGCCGTGGTGGACAGCCCGAAAAGCCTCTCCCCCGGCCTCGTCGCGGATTACACCCTCAGCGGGCACGAGGGCGCCTTCCTCGCCGGCATCCTGGCCGCGCGCACGACCAAGACGGGCACGGTTGCCATCGTCGTCTCCGGCGAGCCGCCGGCGTGGAACGCCCAGTCCTTCGGCTTCGCCCAGGGGGCCAAGACGGCGCTGCCCAGCATCAAGGTGCGCTACGCGGTGATCGGCCCGGCCGCCTACGCCGATGCCGCGGGCGCCAAGCGCGTCACCGAGGCCGCGATCGCCGCCGGGGCCGACGTGATCTTCGGTCAGGGCAACGGCGCCAGCTTCGGCATGTTGCAGGCGGTGGAAACCGCGCGGCCGGCCGGGCAGGGCAAGGTCTGGTTCATCGACGTGATCGGCGACAAGAGCAGCATCGACCACGGCAACCTGCTCAGTTCGGTGGTGTGGGACTACACCCCGGTGTTCGACCAGATGGTGCAGGACATCCGCGCCGACACGTTCGGCCGCCACGACTACCGCCTCAGCCTCGCCAGCGGCTCGATCCACCTGCTCAAGACGCCGCACATCCCGGACAGCGTGTGGACCGAACTGATGGCCGCCCAGGCGGACATCGTCGCCGGCCGGCTGAAGGTGGAGGAGACGTTCGACGCGGCCAAGGTTCGCGCGGCGATGTCCTCGGTCCAGGCGGACCAATAGGCGAAGGCTAACGGCGTTAGCCTTCGAGCACGGCCTTGTGCTCCGCCATGACGATGTGGCGGCGGATTTTCTGCGTCGCCGTCAGCATGCCGTTGTCGATGGTGAACGGGGGCACGATCCTGTGCTGGCGGATGCGCTCGGTGACGGACAGGCGCCGGTTGACCTCGCCCACCGCGGCGGCCACCGCGTAGTCGTCGCAGCCCTCGGCCGGCACCAGCAGCGCGGTCAGCGCGGTGCGGCCCTCGCCCAGCACCACCGCCTGCGCGATCTGCGGCTGCGCGAGCAGCAGCCCCTCGATCCGCGCGGGCGAGATGTTCTCGCCGCCGCTGAGCACGATCATGTCCTTCTTGCGGTCGGTGATGGTCAGGAACCCGTCGCCATCCAACAGCCCGATATCCCCGGTGTGCAGCCAGCCGTCGCGGATCACCGCCGCCGTGTCGCGCGGCCTTCCCCAGTAACCTTCCATCACCAGATCGCCATGCACGAGGATTTCGCCGTCCTCGGCGATGCGCACCTGCACGCCCTCCAGCGGCCGACCGACCGTGCCGACCTTGGTCGCGCCGCGCGTGTTGGCCGAGATCACCGGCCCGGCCTCGGTCTGGCCGTAGCCTTGCAGCAGCTCCAGCCCGATGCCCAGGAAGAAGCGCCACACCTCCGGCTCCAGCCGCGCGCCGCCGGACATCGCGGCGAACAGCCTTCCGCCGAAGCGGGCGCGGACCTTGCGCCGCACCAGCCGCTCCAGCAGCGTATCGGCCAGTCGTTCTCCGAGGCTGAGCCGCTCGCCCTCCATCCGCTTGCGGCCGATGGCGATGGCGGCGTGGAACAGGCGCTGCCGCCATGCCGGCTCGCGCGCCACCTGTGCCAGCACGCGGGCGCGGATGACTTCCAGCAGGCGGGGCACGATGGTGATGATGGTCGGCCGCACCGCGAGCATGTCGGCCGCCACATGCTCCACGCCGCGCGCGTACACCACCTCGGTGCCGATGCTGAGCAGGAAGAACTGGCCGGCGGTGTGTTCGTAGGAATGCGACAGCGGCAGGAACGACAGATAGGTCTCGTGGTCGAACCCCAGCGAGCGCACCATTTTCGCCGCCCCCCGGCAGTTCGAGAGGATGGCGCGGTGCGACAGCATCACGCCCTTCG